>CAIPUP010000204.1 GCA_903868285.1 uncultured beta proteobacterium | reverse complement strand
GCTGGCCAAGGGCGTGCGCACGCTCGATGGCGAGACGGTGTTCCAGCTCTATGACACCTTCGGTTTTCCGCTGGACCTCACGGCCGATATCGCACGCGAGCGCGGCATCGACGTCGACCATGCCGGCTTCGAGGCAGCGATGAATCGGCAGCGCGAACAGGCCCGTTCCGCCTCGCGCTTTCGCATGGCAGCGGGCATCGAATACAGCGGCGCCCAGACCGCGTTCCAGGGCTATCAGTTGCTGGCCACCGACAGCCGGGTGCTGGCGCTGTATCGCGATGGCACGGCCGTCAAGCAGCTGGCTGCGGGTGAAGAGGGCGTGGTGGTGCTGGACCAGACGCCGTTTTATGCCGAGTCCGGTGGTCAGGTCGGTGATGCTGGCGTACTGCAAGGTGCGCAGGGTGTCAGCTTTGCGGTGCATGACACGCAAAAAATCCAGAACGGTGTTTTTGGTCATCACGGGCGGCTGCAATCGGGCAGCCTGGCGGTGGGTGATGCGCTCAGCGCACAGGTCGATCAGGTGCGGCGCCAGCACATCATGCGCAATCACTCCGCCACCCATCTGATGCATAAGGCGCTACGGCAGGTGCTGGGCGAGCATGTGCAGCAAAAGGGTTCGCTGGTGAACGTCGAGCGCACCCGCTTTGACTTTGCTCACAACAGCCCGCTGAGCGATGCGCAACTGCGTCAGGTCGAAGCACTGGTAAATGCCCAGGTGCTGGCCAATGCCGCCACCCAGGCCCAGGTGATGGGCTTTGACGAGGCGGTGAAGGGCGGGGCGATGGCCTTGTTCGGCGAGAAGTATGGCGACGAGGTGCGGGTGCTCGACATCGGCAATTCACGCGAGCTGTGCGGCGGCACGCATGTGGCGCGCAGCGGCGACATCGGCTTGTTCAAGCTGGTGGCCGAGTCGGGCGTGGCTGCTGGCATACGTCGGGTGGAGGCGGTGACCGGCGAAGGCGCACTGGCCTGGGTGCAGGCGCAGCAGGATCAGCTGGACCAGGCGGCGGCTGTGCTCAAGACCCGGCCGGAGGAGCTGGCGCACAAGATCAGCCAGTTGCAAGAGGGTATGCGTGGCCTGGAAAAGGAGCTGGCACGACTGAAGTCGAGCCTGGCTGCATCGCAGGGCGATGATCTGCTGTCGCAGGCGGTCGAGGTGCAGGGCGTCAAGGTGCTGGCCGCGATGCTGCAGGGGGCCGATGCCAAGGCGCTGCGCGAGACGCTCGATCAGCTCAAGCAAAAGCTCAAGTCGGCGGTACTGGTGCTGGCAGCGAACGAGGGCGGGCGGGTCAGCCTGATTGCCGGTGTCACGGCCGATCTGACGGCGCGGGTGAAGGCCGGTGAGTTGGTCAATCATGTGGCGCAGCAAGTCGGTGGCAAGGGCGGTGGCCGGGCCGATATGGCGCAGGCCGGTGGCACCGATGCCGCCGCACTGCCGCAGGCGCTGACTTCGGTGGCTGCCTGGGTTACTCAAAAGCTTTGTTAAAAAAATGAATAAAATCAATAACTTACGATATATTCTCGAGGGCGCGCCGGCAGCCTTGTGGAAGCGCCAGGTGGTGTTGCGGGGTCTGGCCCTGGCGCTGCTGGTAGGGGCGTCCACAGCCTTGCCGGCAGTCGAGATCCGGGTGCTGTCCGGTGGTGCGGCCAAGGCGCTGGTGGCGCCGCTGACCGAGTCGTTTCAGAGCGCCAGCGGCCAGCGTGTACAGCTGGTGTTCGAGCCCATGGGCACGCTGGTGAAGGCGCTGGCCTCGGGCTCGCCGCCGGATCTGGTGATCGTCACTGCCGAGGTGCTCGAGGGCCTGGTGCGCGAAGGCCGCTTGGCGGCCGGCAGCGGCCGCCCCATTGCCCGTGTCGGCGTGGGTGTGGCGGTGAATGAGAAAGCCGCATTGCCGGATATCTCCACCCCCGAGGCGCTGCGCTCCACGCTGCTGGCGGTGCGCTCGCTGGTCTACATCGACCCGACCATCGGCACCAGCGGCAAGCATGTGGCCGAGGTGCTCAATCGTCTGGGCATCAGCGAGGCGGTGCGGAGCAAGACCACGTTGTTGAAGGGTGGCTATGTGGTCGAGCCGGTCGGGCGCGGCGAGATCGAACTGGGCATCCACCAGATCAGCGAGATCCTGCCGGTCAAGGGCATACGCCTGGTCGGGCCGTTGCCCGAGGCGCTGCAAAAGTACACCGTGTATGTGGCCACGCCCGTGCCTGGCACGCGCGAGCCGCAACTGGTGGCGGCCTATGTGCAGCATCTGCTGGGCGAGCAGGCGCGGCGTGCGCTGGCCCCGCTGGGGTATACCCGCCCTGACTAGTTGCAATGAGCTTCGATGAGTTCCACGCGCCGGTAACGCATTTCACGTTTCGAACCAGGCTTCCGCATCACCAACACGCTGTAACAAGGACCCGCAGTCATGACCGCACCCCACCTCGACAATATTCCGCTGCCCATCGCCGTCGACAAGACCTCGAGCACCGACGATGAGCGCATCACCAACGTCGTGCCACTGCCGCCGCCGGAGCATCTGATCCGGTTTTTCCCGGTGCAGGACACGCCGGCCGAGGGCCTGATCAATCGCACCCGGCATGCGGTGCAGGACATCCTGCGGCGCAAGTCCGACCGCCTGCTGGTGATCATCGGGCCATGCTCGATCCATGATCCGGACGCTGCGGTGGAATACTCGCGACGCTTGTTGCCGCTGCGCGAGCGGTTGGCGGCCGATCTGGAAATCGTCATGCGGGTGTATTTCGAGAAGCCGCGTACCACGGTCGGCTGGAAGGGCCTGATCAACGATCCGTATCTGGACGAGAGCTTTCGCATCAACGAAGGCCTGCGGGTGGCGCGCGATCTGCTGCTCAAGGTCAATCGGCTGGGCATGCCGGCCGGTTCGGAATTCCTCGACACCATTTCGCCGCAGTACATCGGCGACCTGATCAGCTGGGGCGCCATCGGTGCCCGCACCACCGAATCGCAGGTGCATCGCGAACTGGCCTCCGGACTGTCGGCGCCGATCGGCTTCAAGAACGGCACCGATGGCAACGTCAAGATCGCCATCGACGCCATCCTCGCAGCGCGGCAAAAGCACCACTTTCTGTCGATCCACAAGAACGGCCAGGTAGCCACGGTCGAGACCAAGGGCAACCCGGACTGCCACATCATTTTGCGTGGTGGCAAGAGCACCAACTACGATGCCGAGAGCGTTGCTGCAGCAGCCAAGGCACTGGCGGCAGCCGGCCTGGAAGAACGGTTGATGATCGATTGCAGTCATGCCAACAGCCAGAAGGATCATCGGCGGCAGGTCGAGGTCTCGGCCGAGATCGGACGTCAGGTCGCTGCCGGCGAGCAGCGCATTGTCGGCGTGATGGTGGAGTCGCACCTGGTCGAGGGGCGGCAGGATCTCAAGCCCGGCAGCACGCTCGCCTCGCTCACTTATGGCCAGAGCATCACTGACGCCTGCATCAGCTGGGAGGCCAGTGTGCCGTTGCTGGAGGATCTGGCAGCCGCGGTGCGCGCACGCCGACAGCGCAAGTGAGTCGGTTTGTCATTGCCGGGTAATTCGGTGTTCTCAGGCATGGGCTCTGGCTCAGATTCGGGCTCGGGTTCGGGCTCGGGTTCGAGCGTGGCATCGGCGCAGCGCATGCTGGTCATCGCGCTCGCCGGTGGCTTGCTGTTCCGGCTCTGGCTGTCGGCGGTGTTTCCGTTCACCGGCGACGAGGCTTATTTCTGGATCTGGGGCGTCAAGCCTGACCTGGGCTATTACGACCATCCGCCGATGGTGGGCTGGATTCTTGCCCTGACGCATCGACTTTCCTCTGAGGTCTGGGTGCAGCGTCTGCCGGCGACGCTGTTGCCAACCGTACTGGCGCTGATGCTGTGGACCAGTCTGCGGCGCTTCGATCAGCACAAGGCGGCGCTGGCGGCGAGCGCCTTCGCGCTGGTGCCGATCGAGTTCTGGAATGCCTTCATCACCACCGACATGCCGCTGGTGCTGTTCAGTGTTGCTGCTGCACTGTGTTTCTGGCGTGCCTTGCTGGCCAGCGACGCGGCCAGCGCAGCCGATGCCACCGATGTCACCGTCGCCACCGTTGCCACCGGCGCTGGCGCCTGGCGCTGGTTTGCCGCCTCGGGCGTATTGCTTGGTCTGGCGCTGCTGTCGAAGTACTTCGCTGCGCTGCTGAGCTTTGCCTTTGTTGTGGCCACCCTGGCTACGCCCAGGCGTTCGCGCAACTGGCTCGGGCTGTGGCTGTGTGCGCTGTGTGCGTTGCCGTTTTTTGCCTTCAACCTGTGGTGGAACCAGGACCACTGCTGGTCCAACCTGATGTTCAATCTCTACAACCGCCATGATTCAGCCGGCGCGTCCTGGAAGACACCGCTGCTGTTTTTGGTCAGTGCGCTGTATGTGCTCTCGCCGCCAGCGCTGTGGCAGATGCTGCGCTCACCAGCCTGGCGTGCACGCTGGCACAGCGATGTTTCACTGCGGTTTTTTACCCTGGCCTGGGGTGTGCCGTTCACGCTCTTCGCAGCGCTGTCGAGCGTGAAGATGATCGGCCTGCACTGGTTACTGTCGTTTGTGCCACTGTTTTTTTGCGCCGCTTTTTTTGTGCTGGATGCGCCGCAATTGCGCCGCTCGGTGCGGTGGCTGGGTGTGCTCACTGCGCTGCATGTGCTGGCGGCGGGTGCTGCCGCAATGCTGCCCTTGCAGTCCTGGCAGGGCCTGCGTCAGTACGACGGCATCGTATTTCACTTTCGCATCCAGCCTTTGCTGCAGCAGCTGACGCCATGGCAGGACGACTATGTGCTGATGGCCGATGGCTATTCACCGGCGGTCACCACGAGCTTCTATGCCGGGCGCTACGTGCCGGTGTTCGGTGAGGCCTCAAGCCATGCCCGGCATGATGATCTGGTCACCGACTTTCGTGCCTACGATGGTCGTAACATCATGATTTTACGAAAGAATCCACCCAAGGCTGAGGACTATGCGCAGTACTTCCGCGAGTTCACTTGGCAACCGCTGCAGCAGGATGGTGCGACCTTCTGGATCGTGCTCGGTCGCGGCTTTCGCTACAGCGTCTATCGCGATCAGGTGCTCTCCAAGGTGCGTGATCGCTACTACCGTATCCCGGGTTACCTGCCGCGTGGCGAATGCGTGTTCTGCGATCGTTACTTCGGCGCCAACAGCTGTCCGGTGCGATGACAGCGCTGCGTACGCTACTTGCCTTGCTGCGTCTGGCGCGACCTTATCAGTGGACCAAGAATGGTTTCGTGCTGGCCGGTTTGCTGTTCGGTCATGCCTGGTCCCAGCCCGATACGCTGCACGCGGTGTGGTGGATGTTTGCCGCGTTTTGTCTGGCTTCCAGCGCGGTCTATGTGTTGAACGATCTGGCCGATCTGGAAGCTGATCGTCGGCATCCGGAAAAGCGCTTGCGGCCATTGGCCAGCGGGGCGCTGGCGCGCAATGTCGCGGTGCTGTGGTCGCTGTTGTTGGCGCTGGCTGCCTGTGCATTGGCAGCGCTGGCTTCGCAAACCGGTCTGGCGCTGGTGTTGGCGTATTTGTTTCTGAACATCGGCTACAGCGCGGGTGCCAAGCATGTGCCGGTACTGGACGTGGTGATCATTGCAACGGGTTTCATGTTGCGCTTGCTGGCCGGCACCTGGGGTGTTGGCATCGCACCGTCGGCCTGGCTGTTGCTGTGCGGCGGTCTGATGACGCTGTTTCTGGGCTTTGCCAAGCGCCGCGCTGAATTCGGTCTGGGCCAAGCGCATACGCTGCGACCGGCCTTGTCGGGCTATAGCGCGCGCGGCCTGGACCGATTGATGTTACTGGCCGCACTCGGATGCGCGCTGGCCTATGTCTGCTACACGCTCGATCCGCATACCCTGCAGTTGCATCGCACCGCCCATCTGGTGTGGACAGTGCCACCGGTGCTGTTCGGATTGTTGCGTTACGGCTGGCTGGTGCAGCGGCGCGGTGCTGGCGGTGATCCGTCGCGCGAACTGCTGCGGGATTGGCCGCTGGCGGGTGCAGTGGTGACCTGGCTGATGCTGGTACTGCTGTTGCTGTATTGAAACGCTGTATTGAAACGCTGTAATGAGGCAGCGATGCCTCGCAGCATGCTGTCGGCTGGCGGCACAGCGGGCATCGCGCGGTAAGCTTGCGACCTTTCACTTGTAGCTGCGGCCGCAGCAGCTTCACTGACCGGAGGTCCACGCCATGCAAACAGCTATCGTCAATCTGGGCACCATCCTTAATGGCGAGTGGCGCGACCCCTATGCCAAGGGCGATGCCATCCTGATGCAGGATGGTCGCATCACCGCTGTGGGCAGCGTCTCGACCGAGCAGCTGGCGGCCTGTGATGTGGTGATCGATGCCGATGGCGCGACGGCCATTCCCGGCTTGATCGACTCGCAGGTACACAACACCTTTGGCGACTACACGCCGCGTCAGAAGACCGTGGGCTTTCTCGAGAGCTATGTGCATGGCGGTGTCACCACGGCCATCAGTGCTTCAGAGGTGCATGTCACTGGTCGCCCCAAGGACCCGGAGGGCGTCAAGGCACTGGCAGTGGCAGCGATGAAGTGCTTTGAGCACTATCGCCCCGGCGGCATGCGGGTATGGGCCGGCTCGATCATCCTGGAGCCGGGCCTGGTGGAAGCGGATTTCGCCGAGATTGCGGCCAAGGGTGTGTGGCTGGCCAAGGCCGGCTTCGGCGCAGTCAAGACCCCTTATGAATACGGCCCGATGATCGCCTGGGCGCGTCAGCACGGCATGGTGAGCATGGTGCACACCGGTGGCTCGTCCATTCCCGGGTCGTCCGGCATCTGGGCCGATCACCTGCTGGCGATCAAGCCGGACGTGTCCTTCCATGTCAATGGTGGTCCGGTGGCGATGCCGGATGAAGATTTTCCGCGACTGGTGCATGAGTCGAATATTGCCTTGCAGGTTTGCACCGCCGGCAATCTGCGCACCACGCTGCTGCTGGGAGACATGGTGCGCAAGGCCGATCAATTCGATCGCTTCCTGATTGCCACCGATACGCCGACCGGCTCGGGCATCATGCCGCTGGGCATTCAGTACACCATCAGCCATCTGGCCAGCCTGACCGACATGCCGGTGGAATGGGCCATCGCTGCGGCCACCGGCAATAACGCCCGCACCTACCGTCTCAACAGCGGCTTCATTGCACCGGGCAAGGATGCCGATGTGGTGGTTCTGGATGCCTGTGTCGGTGGCACCAAAAAGACCGCGCTGGATGCCCTGCGCAATGGTGATATCGCTGCCGTGGCAGCGGTGGTGAGCGATGGTGTGCCGCGCTTTGTCGGACGCAGTCGCAATACGCCGGCACCGAATCGCTCGGTACGGGTAGCGCAATGTCGCCTGCCGATGGATTTCTCTGGTGCGGCGCATTGATGTTCTGCATTTAACTTTTTCACTCTCGAGGTCTTACCCGTGGCATTGAATAACCGAGTCGCCATTGTTGGCGCGGGGCCGGTCGGCACCGTTGCTGCTATCGCTTGTGCCCGTCGTGGCATGCAGGTGCATCTGATCGAGGCCGAGCAGGCCATCGACCATGGGCCGCGTGCTGCCACCACCCATCCTTCCACACTGGAGATGCTGGCCAGTCTCGATCTGCTAGAGGAGTTTCAGTCGCTCGGCCTGGTGGCGCGCAGCTTCCAGATCTGGGATCGCCCCAGCATGACGGTGGTGGCCGAGTTCGATCATGACCTGCTCAAGGACGAAACGCCTTATCCGTATGTGGTGCAGACCGAACAGCACAAGCTGGCCGAGCTCGGTATTCGTCGGCTGCAGAAGATGTCGCAGGCCACGGTGCACATGGGCACCCGCGTCACTGACATCGCGCAGGACGATGCCGGGGTGCGCCTGACAATCGAGTGCGATGGACAGAGTGAAGTGCTCGAGTGTGACTGGCTCATCGGCTGCGATGGCGGTCGCAGCACGGTGCGCAAGGCGATGGAAATCGAGTTTGAGGGCTACACCTGGCCAGAACGTTTCCTGGTGCTGACCACCTTGTTCGATTTTGAAAAGGCGATCGGCTGCAATCGCCGCAGCTACTTTTCCGATCCCGAGGAGTGGACCAACCTGTTCAAGGTCATGGGCGATGACATGCTGGGACGCTGGCGTGCGGTGTTCCCGACCCGGGTCGGTGAGTCCGATGAGGAGGCGTTTTCCGAGCCGACGGTGCGCGCACGTCTGGGTAAGTTTTATCCGGCACATCCGATGGAGGCGTTGGTGCATCGCAACATTTATCACGTGCACCAACGTGTGGCGAAGTCATTTCGCAAGGGTCGGGTGTTTCTCGCTGGTGACGCAGCGCATGTCAACAATCCTATCGGCGGTCTGGGGCTGAACTGTGGCATTCACGACGCGATGGATCTGGCTGATACCCTGCAGCAGGTCATCGAGGGCAGCGCGCCTTTCGAGTTGCTGGAGCGCTATGACCGTCGTCGCCGGCCACTCAATATCGAGTATGTGCAGCAGCAGACCATTGCCAATAAGAAGCGTCTGGAAGAAACCGATCCGGCAGTGCGTGAGGCGAACTTCGATCAATTGCGCCGTACAGCCGCTGATCCAGTGCAGGCCAAGGCCTTTTTAATGAAGAGCTCGTTGATCGAGTCGGTACGCAAGGCCAGTCGTATCGCCTGATCACAGGATCACTTGATTGGTGCGCGCACTTCAACAGTGGTTTGTAGTTGATTGAAAGCAGTGCGTCATTGAAGTGCAGTGCACCATAATCAGTCAGCGGTATGTTGATGTTTTGCCTCGCAATCTGACGCATCACTGAAGCACTTGATATACCTTGTCAAAGCCCTTGGCAGCGATAAATTTTGTGGCACAATTCGGCGGCTTTTTTACACCCGGGTCCTGATCGTCAACGGGTTCGGGAACATTGTTGGAGGAGATAAAGAGATGCAAATCAAGAATGGCAAGGACTTCCTGGCCGGCGCGATGTTCATCGCGATCGGCTTGGCGTTTCTGCTTGTGGCCCAGAAGAATTACCAGATGGGTACTGCGGTCCGTATGGGACCGGCATACTTCCCGAGCGTACTCGGTGGCTTGCTGGCAGTCCTGGGGCTGATCGTACTGGTGCGATCTTTTGCTTCAAAGATCAGTCATCCACTGAAACTATTCCCGTTCCGTCCGAAGGTGTTGGTGGCGTTCCTGATTGTGGGTGCCATTGGCTTCTTTGGTCAGGAAAGCATCATTGCCATGGGCGATAGTGGCAAGATGATTCATCAAGTCATCGCTGCCATCGCGGTGATCTTGTGCTTCGGTATGATCGGGCCCCATTCACTCGTAATCTGTCTCTTGGCCGTGGTGCTGTTTGGGTACACGCTCAAGCCGCTGGGACTGGTGCTGGCCACCGTGCTGCTGATCATGATCAGCGCTTGGGGCGGTAACGAGTTCAAGCTCAAGGAAGCGGTCATCTCCTCCATCGTTCTCGCTGCCTTTGGCAGTGCGGTGTTCATCTGGGGCTTGCAGCTCCCGATCAACGTCTGGCCACAGTTGAACTAAGGGGATTTACATGGATCAGTTAATTACCAACCTTGGCATCGGCTTTGGCGTTGCACTGTCGATCAACAACCTGCTGTACTGTCTGGGCGGGGTGATTCTTGGCACGCTGATTGGCGTGCTGCCCGGTATTGGCCCGGTAGCGACCATCGCTATGCTGCTGCCAGTCACCTTCACGCTGCCGCCAGTGTCGGCCCTGATCATGCTGGCCGGTATTTACTACGGCGCGCAGTATGGTGGCTCCACTTCAGCCATTTTGGTCAACCTGCCGGGTGAGTCTTCGTCGGTGGTGACGACGCTGGATGGTTATCAGCTGGCTCGCAAGGGTCGTGCAGGTCCCGCGCTGGGTATGGCGGCCATCGGCTCGTTTTTCGCCGGTTGCGTCGCGACCGTCATCATCGCGCTGTTCGCGCCGCCGCTGGCGGAAGTGGCGCTGAAGTTCGGCCCGGCCGAATACTTCTCGCTGATGGTTCTCGGTCTGGTGGCTGCGGTAGTGCTGGCACATGGCTCGCTCATCAAGGCCATTGCGATGGTGCTTCTGGGTCTTTTGCTGGGCCTGGTTGGAACCGACGTGAACTCCGGTGTGGCGCGCTTTAACTTCTCCATCTCCGAACTCTCGGATGGTATTGGCTTCGTCAGTATCGCCATGGGTGTGTTTGGTTATGCGGAAATCATTTCCAATCTGGAGAATCCCGAGAAGCGAGATGTGTTCACCGACAAGGTGGGCAGTTTGCTGCCGACGTCAGAGGATCTGAAGCTCTGCGTCGGACCGATTCTGCGCGGTACGGCTTTGGGTTCAGCACTGGGTATCCTGCCGGGTGGTGGCGCTTTGCTGGCCTCCTTTGCTGCCTACACGCTGGAAAAGAAGATCAACAAGCACGGCAAGGAGTTCGGTACTGGTCGTATCGAGGGTGTGGCTGCACCGGAAGCGGCGAACAACGCTGGAGCGCAGACCTCGTTCATCCCATTGCTGACCTTGGGCATTCCGTCCAACCCGGTGATGGCACTGATGATCGGCGCGATGATGATTCAGGGTATCGCGCCTGGTCCGCAGGTGATGACCGAGCGTCCGCAACTGTTCTGGGGCATGATCGCTTCGATGTGGGTCGGGAACCTGATGCTGGTAGTACTGAACCTGCCGATGATCGGTGTCTGGATCAGACTGCTTAGCGTGCCGTATCGCATTCTTTATCCGGCCATTCTGTTGTTCTGCGGTGTTGGTGTGTACTCCATCTCCAACAGTCCCTTCGATGTGATGCAGACTGCCTTGTTCGGTATCTGCGGCTACGTCTGGGTCAAGCTGGAGTGCGAACCGGCACCGTTGATTCTGGGTTTCATCCTGGGACCGCTGATGGAAGAGAACCTGCGTCGCGCCATGTTGCTGTCGCGTGGTGATCCCACTGTGTTCGTGCAACGTCCGATCAGCGCGGTGATGCTGGGTATCTGCGTCTTGCTGCTGCTGTCCATCGTGCTGCCAGTGATTCGTTCCAAGCGTGAAGAGGCATTTGCTGCCGAGGATTAATCCTCAGTCGCCAAAACGCTTCAGCAAAAACGGCAGGGTGATCCCCTGCCGTTTTTGTTTTATGTCTCAGTCGAACTCCACGCCTAGATTCATGCTTGTCCCACCCTGGTCGTCATTCGCCTGAGGATGTGGTCGGGTGGAAATGATGTGGGCCTGCATCCGGCTACGGGCCCAGATCGGATCGCGGGCGCGTAGCGCCTGAATGATTTCACGGTGATGCTGGTTTGAGCGCGCCGGGTCGACCTTACCTTGCCAGGTGTAGTGCTTCAGTAGTACCACCGGAATATCGATCAGCGGTGTCAGCATTGCTTCCAATCGAGGCGAGCGTGCGGCTGACAGCACCAACTTATGGAACGCGTTGTTGAGCCGGGCAAACCCGTCCAGATCGGTCGGTGCGCGTCGCGCCAGTTGTTCCAGTTGCTGCTCTATTTGTTCCAGTTCACGCAGTTCATCGGCCGTAATCCGGCTCGCGGCAAGCGCCGCGCCATAGGCCTCCAGTGCCGAGCGAAGGCGGAACAGTTCGTCGACATCGGCGTCGGAGAACGAGGCCACAAAACTGCCGCGATTGGGAGAGGACTGCACCAATCCTTCGGCGGCCAGGCGTCGCAAGGCATCACGAATCGAGGTGCGTGAAACCCCGGAGCGAAGCGCCAGCTCCTCCTCTTTGAGATGGCTGCCCGGGCCATGGTGGCCGGCGATGATGTCGTTGCGGATGTCGGCCAAGGCCTTGTCGGAAGCGCTGCTCATCCGGGGTGCTCGGTGAAAAGATCGACAGATTGTACACATTCAGCGCGTGGGCCTGCTTCTGCAGTGGACTCCTTCAGAGGTATTGCTGCTTATAGTCAAGTCGCCTCCAGGATTCACTGCTTCCTTTGTGTACAATAAATTTCTTCAACGACTACCCGAGCCAAGACTCCATGACTGCCGATCTGGACATCTATCGCAAGCAGAACTTTGGTAATCGGCTTGGCCTGGGTGAGCGCAGCGCCTTGGTGATTGTCGATTTCACTGTCGGTTTTAATGATCCGGCGCTATTCGGTGGCGGCAATATCGATGCAGCGATCCAACGTACTGTGGGGCTGCTGGCCTGGTTTCGCAGTGAGGCCCTGCCGGTGGCGCATAGCCGCGTGGTCTATGCCGAGGATGGGTCGGATAGCGGTGTGTTTACGCTCAAGGCGCCAGCCCTGCGCATGCTCACCGAACATCATCCCGCCGGCCAGATCGTGCCCGAGCTCACGCCGCAGGCTGGCGAGCTGATCGTGCGCAAGACCCAGGCCTCGGCATTTTTCAATACCGGCCTGTCTGCCTGGCTGACGCAGCGACGTGTCGACACCGTCGTCATCACCGGTTGCACCACATCCGGCTGCGTGCGCGCCACGGTGGTGGATGCCCTCAGCCACAACTATCGGCCGATCGTTGCCACCGACTGTGTTGGCGACCGGGCCATGGCGCCCCATGAAGCCAATCTGTTCGATATGGGGCAGAAGTACGCCGATCTGATGTCGCGCGACGAGATCATCCAGGCGCTGCAGGCGCAGCAAGCGGCGAGCCGCTGACAGCTAGACATCTTCCAAGTAACACCACTTTTATCCTGCGAGGAGAACACCATGGCACGAGGCGTAGCAGCAAAGGCAAAGACACGCGATTCGATTGGTCATCGCATGACCTTCGGTGTCATCGCGCCCTCCACCAATACCTCGGTGCAGCCAGAGTTCGATCACATGCGCCCGCATGGCGTCACCAACCACCATTCGCGCTGCATCATTCCCGACACCAAGGTCAGCGACAACAAGAGCTTCATGGTGATGCTCAACAACATTCGCGAGTCGGTACCTGCCGCCATCGAGTCGGTCATGACGGCCAACGTCGACCATGTGGTGATGGGTATGTCGGCCGAAACCTTCTGGGACGGCAAGGAAGGTCAGCGCAAGCTGCAGAAAAAAGTCGACTCGATTGCCGGCAGTCGGGTGATCATGGGTTCCGATGCCTGTCAGGAAGCGCTGCGTGCCTACGGTCGTGGCATCAAGCGTCTGGGCGTGATCACGCCCTATATGCCGGTGGGTGACCACCAGGTGCGACGCTTTTTCACCGACTGTGGCTATGAAGTGGTCAACCTGCTCGGTCTGAAGTGCACCAGCCCGGTATTGATTGGCCATGTCAGCCAGCAAGAGCTACGCGACGCCATTCTCAAGGTCAATCGCGGCAAGGTCGATGCGGTGGTGCAGGTGGGTACCAATCTGGCGATGGGTGAGGTGGCGGCCATGGCTGAGTTCTGGCTGGATAAACCGGTACTGGCGATCAATACCGCCACCTACTGGTACGCCTTGCGCTACTACGGCATCAAGGACCAGATGCAGGGTTGGGGCCGACTGATGGCCGAGCACTGAGCGAGGCAGCAGCAATGACGATCAAACGTGTATTGATTGCCGGCGCCGGGCCAGTGGGCATGACCGCAGCGCTGGTGCTGTCGCGTGCCGGCATACCGGTCACCGTGTTCGAACGTGATGCCGGACTGGCCGAGGATTTGCGTGCCTCGACCTGGCATCCGCCGACGCTGGACATGATGGGTGAGCTTGGTCTGGTGGATCAAATCCTGCAGGACGGTCTGATCGCCCGTTACACCCAGCATCGTGACCGCAAGTCGGGCGCGATTGCCGAGTTCGACATGGAACTGCTGCGTGGCGAAACCGATCACCCCTATCGCGTGCAGTACGAGCAGTTCCGTTTTACCCGTTTGTTGCAACAACACCTGGCGGCCTTTCCCGATTGCCGCATTGTGTTCAATGCCAACGCGCAGAGCCTGACCCAGGATGGTGAGCGGGTGCTGCTGTCAGTGGAAACGCCGAATGGCATCGAGCAGCACGGCGGCGACTATCTGATCGGTGCCGACGGCTCACGCAGCAATATCCGGCGTGCCGCCAATATCGATTTCCCCGGGCTGACCTTTCCCGAGCGGTTCTATGTTGCGACCACCGCTTTTGATTTCGGCAAGGTGCTGGACCGCCTGTGCTATGTCAACTACATCGCCGACACCGATGAGTGGTGCGTGCTGCTGAAAGTGATTGGTAGCTGGCGTTGTCTGTTTCCGACGCCCCCCGAAGAGCCGGATGCGGAAGTGCTGTCCGACGCCAAGACCGAGGAACGCTTGCAGGGTGTCTGGAAAAAAGACGGTCGCTATGACACCGAACATCGCACCATCTACAACGTACATCAGCGCGTCGCGGCACAGTACCGGCTGGGTCGGGTGTTCCTTGCTGGTGATGCGGCCCATCTGAACAATCCCATCGGCGGCATGGGCATGAACGGCGGTCTGCATGACGCCATCAATCTGGCCGACAAGCTGGCGGCGCTGCATCGTGGCGAAGTCAGGGAAACGGTGCTGGATGCCTATGAGCGCCAGCGTCGGCCGATTGCCATTGATCATGTCAATGCCAACACCGCGCGCAACAAGCGCGTGCTGGAGGAGCGTGATCCGCAGGCGCGCAAGCGCACCCAGGACGAGCTCTGTCGTCAGGCTGAAGATCCAGCACTGGCGCGCGCCTTCCTGCGCAAGAGTTCGATGATCGATGCCCTGCGTGTGTCGCAGAGCATTCAGTGATCGGCTGCAGGCAGACAAACCGATACATGCCAATCGCGACATTCCAAGCGGTAAATGCCCATGGATCCGCGCAGGTTCGGTAACTACAGTCAGCGCGCACGGCTCGGTCTGATCGTGCCGCCGACCAATACCGTCAACGAGGCGGAGTGGATGCGGCTGTTGCCCGAGGGCGTGAGCCTGCATGTCACGCGCATGCCACTGCATGCCGACAGCAGCAGC
>CAIPUP010000203.1 GCA_903868285.1 uncultured beta proteobacterium | reverse complement strand
CGCGAAAGGTTTTGCCCTTGGCATCGAACACGCAGACTGCGTAATCAGCCTTATGATCGGCGAGCAGTCGACGCAGCATATTCAACACGCCGTACACCGCACCGGTGGGCTCGCCATTCGGGCTGCGCAGGTCGGGCATGGCATGAAACGCCCGGTAGAGATAAGACGAGCCGTCGACGAGCAGGAGCGTTTTGCTCACAGGATTCCGATGGAGTGTATGCATGAACGCAAATAGCGCAAAAACAATACGGCCGGATCGCAACAAAATTCCAACACCGGCCGACGGTGGCCTGGCTGCGCAGAGCAATAGCGCGCGTGAGGCCTGGTCACTGCTGGGAATTATGTCAGAGTTCATCGAAGCGACTGAACGACTGAACAACATCCGCCCGGCAGTCAGCATCTTTGGCAGCGCCCGCGTCAAGCTCGGCAGCCCCTGCTATGAACTATCGGAAAACGTTGCACGACGGCTATCGGATGCCGGCTTCTCGGTCATCTCCGGCGGCGGTCCAGGGGTGATGGAAGCCACCAACCGTGGCGCGCATGCCGGCAAATCACCCTCGGTCGGTCTGAACATCGAACTGCCGCGCGAGCAGTTTGGCAACACCTATCAGGACATCTCGTTGTCGTTCCGGCATTTTTTTGCGCGCAAGGCGATGTTCGTGAAATTCTCCAGCGCCTATGTGGTGATGCCCGGCGGCTTTGGCACGCTGGACGAACTGACCGAAGTGCTCACCCTCATTCAGACCGGCAAGAACGCCCGCATTCCGATCATTCTGGTCGGCGAATCATTCTGGCGCGGCCTGCTGGACTGGATGCAGGACAGCCTGGTCGGTCAGGGCATGATCAACCCCGAGGACATGGCCATCATGCATGTGCTGGATGACCCGCAGGAAATCGTAGAGGCGATTTTCAAGCACTATGAGAACCGCAGCTTCTCGCCCCTGCCCTCAGAGAGAGAATCGCTGCTCAACCTCTGATAAACTTGCCGCTATTGTGAATGCAGTTAACAATGTTGCTTTCTCGTTGGCTCGCCACCGCATTCAAATGGCTTGATCAGCCCCTGAAATCAGTCCCGGTCCCAGTGAATAGGCAAATCGTGAACAGGTTCCCTACCCTTCTTCGTAGTCTGCCGATGCTGGGCATCAGTGCCCTACTAAGCCTTGGCGCGCTGTTCACACTGCCGGCCTCTGCGCAGCAGCCACCGCGCCTGGAGCCCGTGCCCGCGCCGCCGCCAGCGCCGCCGGGCATCCGCGATGACGAACTGACCGAGCGCCCGATCCGCATCACCCCGGGCGCCAACGAACAGATCGAAGAAACCGTGATGAATGGCCGCCGCGCAGTAAAGGTTACGCAGCCAAACGGCAATGTTTACTACCTGGTCGAAGAGCTCGGCGACCAGGAGAACGCTCTGCACAACTCCACCACGCCACCACTGCGCGTACCGATGTGGCGCATCCTGCAGTTTTAAGCTGAGCCGACCGCAATACCCTCGGCGTAATCTGCGCCGAAAACTCCGTAGTCCTTTCCTTCACCGCAGTAACTTTGGCCATCGCCTGATTGCATCATGTCTGTCTTCACCACGGTCACCCCTGATGACATGGCGACATGGCTGCAGCGCTACACGCTGGGCACGCTGACCGGGCTGCGCGGCATCGCCGCCGGCATCGAAAACACCAATTATTTTCTCGACACCACCGAGGGCCGCTATGTGCTGACCCTGTTCGAGAAACTGCGCGCCGAGGAACTGCCGTTCTATCTCGATCTGATGTCACATCTGGCGGCGCGCGGCATCCCCTGCCCGGCGCCAGTAGCGGACCGGCATCAGACCGCACTCGGCACGCTCAATGGCAAACCAGCCAGCATCGTCACCCGCCTGCCGGGCACACCAGTCACCGCGCCCGTGGTTGCACATTGCCGCATCATCGGCGCGCTGCTGGCACGCATGCATCTGGCGGTCGCCGATTTCCCCGGCAAGCTCATCAATCCGCGCGGCCCGCAATGGTGGCATCAGGTCAGCCCGCTGGTGCTGCCGTTTCTGGATGCCACCCGCCAGGACCTGCTGCGCAGCGAGCTGGTGTTTCAGGCCGGGTTGCCGCGCCAGCGTCTGCCACAAGGCGCCGTGCATGCCGATCTGTTTCGCGACAATGTGTTGTGGGATGAACCGGGCGACCTGGAACACAACGGCACAACACCGCCGCGACTCGGTGGCGTGATCGATTTCTACTTCGCCGGCGTGGACAGTTTTCTCTACGACCTGGCAGTCACGGTGAACGACTGGTGCGTTGAGGCCGATGGCGCACTGGATGCAGCGCGCGCCGATGCGTTGATTGCGGCTTATCGTGCGGTGCGTCCCTTGAATACTCTCGAGCTCGAATGCTGGCCGGGCATGCTGCGTGCCGGCGCGCTGCGCTTCTGGCTGTCGCGACTGCACGATTTTCATCTGCCGCGCGCCGGTGAACTCACCCATGCCCATGATCCGGAACACTTTTTCCGTGTCTTGCGTCTGCGTCGCAGCAGCAGTCACTGCCTGACATGAGCGACAACATCGAGCACAACATCGAACACATCGCATCGCTGCCACAACCGCGCGAGATGCGCATCGTGCCGGCGCGTCAGGGCCTGGGCTGGCTGACGCAGGGACTGAAACTGGTGTTGCGCCGGCCGTTTGGCTGGAGCTTGCTGATGCTCAGCCTGCTGATGCTGGTGTCGCTGATCAGTGCCATACCGCTGCTGGGCGGCCTGCTGGTGACTGCCTCATTTCCGTTTTGCATCCTGCTGGTGGTGTGGTTTTCCGACATCGTCGCCGGGGCAACGCCGCAACAAGCCGCTGCATCCATGCAGTCAATCCGACGCCAAATGCGGCCACTGTGCTGGCTGGCGCTGAGCTATTTTTTACTGCTGACCCTGGCCTTTGGCCTCACCGCACTGGCCGATGGCGGACAGCTGTTTCAGTTATTCATGGGACAGCGCGGCAAACCGATGGGGCCGGACACCTTCGATGCCAGCGAGGCACAACTGGCCGGCCTGATCGCCTTGCTGCTACTGACACCGCTGGGTATGGCCTACTGGTTCGCACCAATGCTGGTGGCCTGGCAGGGCATGAGTCCGGCCAAGGCTTTGTTCTTCAGCTTCTTTGCCTCGCTGCGCAACTGGCGCGCCGCGACCGTTTACACCCTGGGCTTGATGGCGCTGGCCATCCTCGGCAGTCTGCTGGCCGGCATGCTGATCGGCAGCTTTGGCGCAGCAGGCAATGCCGCCGGGCTGATGATGCTTAGCATTGGCATACTGTCGCTGCTGTTGAGCTTCATCGTATTCGCCTCGATCCAGCCCAGCTATGTCGAGGTCTTTCCTGCCACAAACCCAAGCAGCACCGAACCGGAGCAGCACTGATGTCCACCCGCCTGCGGGAGATACCGTACAACTACACCTCGTTTTCGGATCGCGAAATCGTGCTGCGACTGCTCGGCGGCGAGGCCTGGGATGTACTGAATCAGTTGCGTGAAGAACGACGTACCGGCCGCAGCGCCCGCATGCTGTATGAAGTGCTGGGCGATATCTGGGTAGTGCAGCGCAACCCCTATCTGCAAGACGACCTGCTGGAGAACCCGCGCCGACGTCGCATGCTGATCGAGGCCATGCAGCATCGTCTGCGCGAGGTGAGCAAGCGCCGCGACGAGATTGCCGACAGCGCGGACACCGAATCTGTACAACGCCGTCAGCGTGTCGACTTTCTGATCCAGCGTGCAAGGCTCGCCGTTGACAGTTTTGCGGTTGAGTTCGATCGCATGGCCGAGGCGCGCCGGCGCAGCCTGCGCCGATTAAGCCGCAGCACACATCGCGACAATGTCTGCTTCGATGGCCTGTCGCGGGTGTCGCATGTCACCGATGCCACCGACTGGCGGGTGGAGTATCCCTTTGTGGTGCTGCATCCCGATAGCGAAGCGGAAGTGGCAACACTGGTGCGCGATTGCATCGAACTCGATCTCACCATCATTCCGCGTGGCGGCGGCACCGGCTACACCGGTGGCGCAATACCGCTGGATGCACGTTCGGCAGTGATCAACACCGAAAAGCTCGACCGGGTTTCGGGCGTGGAGATGCTGCAGCTGCCGGGGCTGGCGCAACCAGTGGCTACGGTGCATTGCGGTGCCGGTGTGGTGACCAAGCGCGCCATGGAAGTGGCCGAGGCAGCCGGCTACGTGTTTGCCTGCGATCCCACCTCGGCCGATGCCTCCTGCATCGGCGGCAATGTCGCCATGAATGCCGGCGGCAAGAAGGCGGTGCTGTGGGGCACAGCGCTGGACAACCTGGCCTCCTGGCGCATGGTGGACTGCGACGGGCGCTGGCTGGAGGTGACCCGCCTGGATCACAACCTGGGCAAAATTCACGATGTGCCGCTGGTGCGCTTTTCCGTTCAACGGCTGCGCATGGAACAGCGCGGCGGACAAAGCATGGCAGTGGCCGAGGGCGAGCCGCAGCTGCTCAGCATCCCGGGCGGACACTTTCGCAAAGCCGGTCTGGGCAAGGATGTCACCGACAAGTTTCTGTCCGGCCTGCCGGGCATCCAGAAGGAAGGCTGCGACGGCATCATCACCTCGGCGCGCTTCATCCTGCATCGCATGCCGGCGCATACCCGTACCGTGTGCCTGGAGTTCTTCGGCCAGGTGCGCGACAGCGTGCCGGCCATTGTCGAAATCCGTGATCACCTGCTGACGGCAGGACGCAGCGGGGATGGCACTGCCACGGTACTGCTGGCGGGCCTGGAGCATCTGGACGAGCGCTACATCAAGGCCGTGGGCTATGTCACCAAGGCGCGCCGCAGCAGCGGCCAGAGCGCCCGGCCGAAGATGGTGTTGCTGGCCGATATCGTCGGCGAAGACGAAGACGCGGTGGCGCGGGTCAGCTCGCAGGTGGTGCGACTGGCCAATGCCCGTGGTGCCGAAGGCTTCATCGCCGTGTCGGCCGAGGCGCGCAAGACGTTCTGGGCCGATCGCAGCCGTACTGCAGCGATTGCCCGTCATACCAATGCCTTCAAGATCAACGAAGACGTGGTGATCCCGCTGGAGCGCCTGGGCGAATACTCCGACGGCATCGAGCGCATCAACATCGAGCTGTCGCTGGCCAACAAGCTGCAGTTGCTGCGCGAACTGTCAGCCTGGTTCGATAGCGATCTGCCGCAGCCGCGCGACGAAGACAACCGCCCGCCGGCCGATCTGCTGCGCGATCGCGTGACCGAGGCGCAGGCGCTGATCGCGCAATGCAGCGCGCGCTGGCAATGGCTGGCCGATCATCTGGATTGCCCGGTGGCCGAGGCCGACATGCGCTATGTACCGGCGCTGGAAAAAATTTCCCATCCGCAGGGCAAGGTGTGCGATCTGCTGCAGGACCACACGCTGCGGGTGTCCTGGAAGGATGAACTACGCGCCGAACTGGAACGCATCTTCGAAGGCGGGCGCTTCCGGCATGTGCTCGAAGGCGCACAGCAGGTACATCAGCGCGTGCTCAAGGGCCGGGTATTCGTGGCGCTGCACATGCATGCCGGTGACGGCAACGTGCACACCAACATTCCGGTCAACTCCGACGATTACGCCATGCTGCAATCGGCCCAGGCCGCGGTGGCGCGCATCATGACGCTGGCCAAGTCGCTCGGTGGCGTGATATCGGGCGAACACGGTATCGGCATCACCAAGCTGGAGTTCCTCGAGCCGGCCGAGATCGAAGCCTTTCGCGCCTACAAGCAACAGGTCGATCCACATGGCCGCTTCAATCGCGGCAAGCTGCTCGAGGGCGGCGATCTGAGCAAGGCCTACACGCCCTCGTTCAGCCTGCTGGGCACCGAGTCGCTGATCATGGAGCAGTCGGCCATCGGTAGCATCGCCGACTCGATCAAGGATTGCCTGCGTTGCGGCAAGTGCAAGCCGGTCTGCGCCACCCATGTGCCGCGCGCCAATCTGCTGTATTCGCCGCGCAACAAAATCCTGGCCACCTCGCTGCT
>CAIPUP010000202.1 GCA_903868285.1 uncultured beta proteobacterium | reverse complement strand
GACGGCCATACCCTGCTGGTCACCGCGCGCAATATTTCCATCACTGCGGCGCTGTATCAGACGCCGGGCTTCAACCCGGTGACCGACCTGTCGCCCTTGATGATCGCGGCCTGGGGCACCAATGCAGTCATCGCCACGCCGGGCGCGAAATTCAATTCGCTGAGCGAATTGCTGGCACAGGCCAGAGCCAATCCGGGACGCATCACCTTTGCCTCGGCTGGTGTGGGATCGCCTTCCCATATTGCGCTGGAGCTGTTCCAGCAAGCCACCGACACACAGTTTCTGCATGTGCCCTACAAGGGTACCGGCCCGGCAGTGACCGACCTGATTGCCGGCCATGTGCAAGTGGCATTCATGGCAACCCACACCATCATGCCGTTCGTGAACCGTGGACAGCTCAAGCCCTTAGCGGTAGCGCGCTCGTCACGCCATCGTGTGGCCCCCAATGTGCCGTCCTTCGTGGAAGAAGGCGTAAAGAATTTCGTCGACGAGGGCTGGTACGGATTTCTGGTGCCACGTGGCGTACCGGCTGAGGTGCAAAGCAAGCTGCATGCAGAAATCCGCAGCATTCTGCTGTTGCCGGATGTCAAGGCCAATCTGGAAAAGATCGGACTGGATGTCCGCCCCTCGAGCATCGAGGAGATGCGGCTGTGGCTGCAAAAGGAACAGGCCGACTTCGCCGCCATCATCCGCAAGAACGGCATCAAGGGCGACTAGCCGGCCAGAGTGATCCCCGCTTCGCCACGAAGCATGCGTCCTATGGTGCGGGCCTCGGCAAAGCCGCCGCGCGTAAACAGGGCATGCACCTCGGCCTCGGCTGCAGGATCACAGGCCAGCAACAGGCCACCACTGGTTTGCGGATCGCTCAGCAAATGGCGTTGCCAGTCGGGCATGTTGGCAGCGCCATCGACAGCTTGTATCTGAGACCCATAGGCCGCCCAGTTGCGGGTCGAAGCCCCGGTATAAATGCCGGCCTGCACCAGCGCACGCGCCTCGTCCATGACAGGCACTGATGACCAGTCCAGCGCAGCCTGCAGGTTCGAGCCGCGACACATTTCCAGCAAGTGTCCGGCCAGACCAAAGCCAGTGACATCGGTCATGGCATGCACGCCGGGTCGTTCGGCAAAGTCGACACCCGGGCGATTCAACTGCGTGGTGCTGGCCAGCATGCGGGCATAACCGGCCGCATCGAGCTTGCCCTGCTTGAAAGCGGCACTGAGGATGCCCACGCCGATGGGTTTGCCCAGGATCAACAGATCGCCTTCGCGCGCAGCGTTGTTGCGCTTGACCTTGTCCGGATGCACCAGGCCTATGGCCACCAGACCATAGATCGGCTCGACGGTGTCGATGGAATGTCCCCCGGCCACCGGGATGCCTATCTCGGCACAGACCGATTCACCGCCGGCGGTGATACGGCCAATCGTCTCCAGCGACAGTTTGGCAATCGGCATGCCCAGCACCGCCAACGCAAACAGCGGCTGCGCCCCCATGGCATAGACATCGGACAAGGCATTGGTGGCAGCGATGCGGCCAAAGTCGTACGGATCGTCGACGATAGGGGTAAAAAAATCGGTCGTGGCAACGATGGCCTGATGGTCGTTCAGGCGATAGACCGCTGCATCCTCGTTGTTGTCAGCGCCTACCATCAGCGCCGCTGGCGGCAAACGAAACGGTGTGGCTTTGAGAATATCTGTCAGTACACCGGGGGCAATCTTGCAACCACAACCACCACCGTGCGCCAGTGAAGTAAGCCTGAAT
>CAIPUP010000201.1 GCA_903868285.1 uncultured beta proteobacterium | reverse complement strand
CCAGCGTGTCGCCGCAGGCACTGGTGTGCCAAACCTGCCGGCGCGATTTCTATTTGTTCAAACCGCTGCAGGCGCGCATCGAGGCACTCGAATCTTCCCTGGCCCAGGCGCAAGCGGTGGTGCTGGCCGATCAGCAGCGCATTACCGAGTTGCAGGCGCGCCTGGATTGGGCGGCTGCGCATCCTGGTTTGGGTCCATCCGACGGCATCGCGACGCAGGCACGCAGCTACTGGGTGAGTCTGTTGCTGAGCTTGCTGCCCGCGCTGTTGCTGCTGGTGGCGGCGCATGCGGTGCTGCTGTTCGTGTACGACCTCAAGCCGCTGTATTTGCGCATCGCCTCGATACTGATTCCGCTGCCCTTCGGTGTGGCATTGCTGCTGTGGCATCCACGCCGCATGACGCGCTCGGCGCTATGCGGGTTTGGCATGGCGGCACTGGCGGTGCTGGCCATGCTGCAGGTGACGGCCATGATCGACAAGGTGCCCTTGCTGCCGCAGGATTTGCGCGAGCTGCGCGAGGTGCTGGAATATGTTCTCAGTATCGGTCTGGCATTGTTCACCGGCCTGCTGCTGGGACGGCTGCGCTTGCAGCGTCTGCAGCGCTTGCAGCCCGGCCGGCCACCCGGCCGGTTGATGTTGCTGGTGGCGCAGCTGTTCACCACCAATGACAAAGGTGAGCTGGGCTTGTTGCAGGCGGTGTCGCGGGTGCAAAAGCTGCATGCACAGATCGCACCACTGGCCGCAGGTGCCGCCTCGGTCTATGCCGGGGTCAAGGCGGTCATCGGCGACTGAGCCCCAACTGAGTCCCGACTGAGTCCCGACTGAGTCCCGATGCCTTCGCCGGAATTGCCGGCGATCAGTTCACCGCAGTGGGCAGTGCCCGCCCTTCGAAGCAGGTCTGCAGATTGGCCAGCAGCAGATCCATCTGTGCCTGCTGCGCCTGCGGCGAGCGTCCCGCCATATGCGGCGTGAACACGGTGTTGGGCAGCGCCAGCAAGGCCGGCGCGATGTCTGGTTCGTCGGCATAGACATCCAGCCCGGCACCGGCGATGTGGCCATCACGCAGGGCCGCAATCAGCGCTGCCTCGTCCACCACGCTGCCGCGCGAGATATTCACCAGCCAGCCCTTGGGGCCGAGCGCTTGCAGTACGGCGGCATTGACCAGTTGGCGAGTCGCCGCGCCACCCGGTGTGGCCACCACCAGCCAGTCCACCGCCTGCGCCAGCGCGATGGCATCGGCGTAGTGATTCCAGGTGAGGTCGGGGCGCGGCTTGCGGGTGCAGTAGGCGATGGACATGCCGAACGCCGCGGCACGCTGCGCGATCTTCATGCCGATGTTGCCCAGGCCCAGCATGCCCAGACGCGCACCGGACAGCGTCGGACGGTCGGCGCGGGAGCTGGCGAAGCGCCCTTCGCGCACTGCGCGATCGAGCTGCGGATAGCCGCGCGCCAGTGCCAGCATCAGGCCCAGCGCATGATCGGCCACGGTGTCGTCATTCACGCCGGGTGCATTGGTGAGGGCGATGCCGTGCTCGCGGGTGTAGGCAAGATCGACGCCTTCGTAGCCGGCGCCAAAACAGCAAACGATTTTCAATTGCGGCATGCGCTGCATCAGTGCCACGCTGGCGCCACTGCTGCCATTGGTGACGATGGCCCGCACGGATGAGAGGTCCATCGTTGCCAGTGCACTCGATTTCACTCCGCCTTCCGGTTCCAGCACTGTCCAGTCCTGTTGCAGACGTTCAACAAAAGCCGGTTTGAGCGGAATCAGTAACAGCAGTGGTGGTTTTTTTTCGGACATGTCGCGGTTTGAGCGTAATGTGGGTGTTGGGGTCGGGGTGCTTGTCATGGGCGGATTATACTTTCCGCTTCTTTTGCCCCGGTTTTTCTCGGGATTGTGACTGGAGATATGCATGAGGTCGATCTGCCGCACTGCGCATCACTTGCTGACAACGCTGTCGCTCAGTTTCGTGCTTTTGGTGGCCGCGCCCGGCCTGCAGGCGCAGGGCAATGCCAGTCCATCCGCCACCGCCTGGCCGGTCAAGCCGGTGCGTATCGTGGTGCCGTTCTCTCCCGGCGGTAACACCGATGCCATCGCCCGCATCAGCGCCGAGCGCCTGGGTGCAGCCCTCGGCCAGCAGTTCATCGTCGAAAACCGGGTTGGTGCTGCCGGCATGATCGCCACCGAGTTCGTGGCGCGCGCAGCCGCTGATGGTTACACCCTGATCATGGCCACCGGTTCGCAGGTCATCACCGCGCCCTTCACCCAGAAAATCAGTTTCGATCCGGTGGCCGAGCTGGCCCCGATCGCTGTGATCGGCGCCAATGCCCTGGTGATCACCGTGCCACAGTCATTGCCGGTCAATACCCTGCGTGAATTTGTCGAGTACGCCAAGGCGCGGCCGGGGCAGCTCAACTATGGCTCGGGTGGCAGCGGCACCATCACCCATCTGTCAGCGGCCTTGTTTGTGCAACGCGCCGGGCTGGAGATGACGCATGTGCCCTACAAGGGCGGCGGTCCGGCGCTGGCCGATGTCGTGGGCGGGCAGATTCAGCTTTACTCGGCCAGCCCGTCCGAGGTGATCGCGTTCCGTGGCAGCAACAAGGTCAAGCTGCTGGGCATATCCAGCGAAAAACGCAATACACGGCTGCCGGAAGTGCCGGCCATCGCCGAGAGCTACCCGGGTCATGTGGCCGACACCTGGAACGGCCTGATGGCACCGGCCAAAACGCCGCCGGCAGTGATTGAACGTATTTCGCGCGAATTGCAAAAGGCCATGAGCGAGCCGGCCTTTGTCGAGCGCATCGAGAAGATGGGTCTCGATCCGGTGCGGCATACACCGCAGGAATTCGCCGAATCCATCCGTACGCAGGTGAACACCTGGCGCGAAGTGATACGCAAGGCTGGCATCAAGCCGGAGTGATGTTGCAGGCGAGGGGTTATTCAGCAATGCAGTTCTCAGGGAGTGGCAGCATGAACGTCGAGCAGGATCGCATCATCATCGTGGGCGCGGGGCCGGTGGGTATGGTCTGCGCTTTGGGCTTGAACCGGGCCGGCATGAAGGTCACCATCCTCGAGCAGGAGCCGGGGCCGGTGCAGGATCAGCGTGCCGCATCGCTGCATCCGCCGACGATGGAGATGCTGGACAACCTGGGCCTAGCCCAGGACATCATTCCGCTCGGACTGGTGTCGCCGACCTATCACATCCGCGATCGCGTCAATGGCAAGCTGGTGGCCGAGTTCAATCTCGATGCACTCAAGGACGAAGTGCCCTTCCCCTATGTGCTGCAGTACGAGCAGTACAAGCTCACCCGCGACATCTCGAAAAAATATCAGGATGAGTTCGCCTTCGATGTGCGCTTCGGGCGCAAGGTCAGCGACATCCGCCTGCATGACGATCATGTGGTGGTCGAGGCCGACGGGCCGGATGGCAAGGAGACCTTCCGCGCTGGCTGGCTGATCGGTTGTGATGGTGGCCGCAGCACGGTGCGTCATGCCGCCGGCATCGCCTTCGAGGGCTTCACCTATCCCGAGCGTTTCATCAAGATCGCCAGCGATTTTGATTTCCAGAAATACCGCCCTGAGTATGTCTATCGCAACTACCTGTCCGATCCGGACGAGTGGTGCAATCTGTTCAAGGTCAGCGGCACCCGCCCGGGAGGACTGTGGCGCACCATCTTCCCGACGCGACTGGACGAAACCGAGGAGCAGGCGCTGGCACCCGAGGCGGTGCAGGCGCGGCTGCAGAAGTTTTTCCCCAAGGAAGGCAGCTACGACGTCGAGTACGTCAATGTCTACAGCGTCAGCCAGCGCGTGGCGGCGAGCTTTCGCAAGGGGCGTGTGCTGCTGGCCGGCGACTCGGCCCATGTCAACAATCCCATCGGCGGCATGGGCATGAACGGCGGTATCCACGATGCCATGAACCTGTGCGAGAAACTGCCGCGGGTGATACGCGGCGAGGCCGATGAATCGTTGCTCGATCTGTATTCGCGCCAGCGCCAGAAGATCGCCACCGACTATGTGCAGGCGCAGACCATCCGCAATAAAAAGATGATGGAAGAACGCGATCCGGCCACACGCCAGAAGATCTTCGATGAGCTGGCCAAGGTGGCCGAGAACCCGGTCACGGCCAAGGCCTATATGCGCAATGCCGGGTTGATCTCCAGTCTGGAAGCCGCAGCCGCGGTGCAGTAAGCGCCAGGCGGCAAGTCAGCACAAGTACGCAAAAAACAAGGACCAAGCATGGACTGGCGCGCCCGTCGCGAACGATTCCGGGCGCTGATCGGCGCTCAGCCCGACTCCACCGCGCCGACCACCGCGCCGACCGCCGCAACCTGCGTGCATCCGGCCTCGGTGTTCGATCCGATCTCGGCCCGCATCGCCGAGGATCTGGGCTTCGAGCTCGGCATGTTCGCCGGCTCGACCGCCTCGCTCACGGTGCTGGGTGCGCCCGATCTCATCGTGCTGACGCTGAGCGAATTTGCCCAGCAGGCGCTGCGCATCAACCGCGCCTGCACCCTGCCGCTGGCGGTGGATGCCGATCATGGCTACGGCAATGCGCTGAATGTACGACGCACGGTACAGGAGCTGGAAACCGCCGGCATCAGTGCCATGTCGATCGAGGACACCGAATTGCCGGCGGTGTTTGGTCATGCCCGCAGTCAACGTCTGCTGCCGCTGCACGAGGGTGTGGGCAAGATCCGTGCGGCGATCGAAGCGCGTGAAGATCCCAGTCTGGTGATCTGTGGTCGCACCAGTGCCGCTGCCATCACCAGCCTGGACGATGCCATCGCACGCGGCAAGGCCTATCAGGCGGCCGGCGCCGACATGCTGTTCTTTGTCGGCCTGAAGACGCGCGCGCAGCTCGATGCCATTGCCAGTGCAGTGCAGCGCCCGATTTTTCTCGGCGGCACCAGCGCCCCGGAACTGCTCGATCGCGACTACCTCGCCAGCCGTGGCGTGCGCATCAGCCTGCAGGGGCATCAGGCCATCACCGCCGGGTATCGCGCGGTGTACGACACCCTGCGGGCCTTGCGCGAAGGTGTGCCGCCATCGCAGCTGCGTGGCTTGCCGGATGCCGCCTTCATGCGCCGTGTGACGCGCGATGCCGACTATGAGCGCTGGCTGGATGACTATCTGGGTGGGGCGGAAAATAATGCATAAGTTATTGTTTTTATTGATATTTTTTCAATCCATCCTGGGGTTGGCGGTTTCCGGGCTGATGCAGACCGCGGCAGCCCAGGGCGGCACTGCGGCGGTGCAATCTCAGGCCTGGCCAACCCGGCCGCTGCGACTGGTGGTGCCCTTTAATGCCGGCCTGACCGACACTTTTGGCCGGGTGTTCGCGCAGTTTCTCGGCGAGCGTCTGGGACAGACGGTGATCGTCGAGAACCGTGCCGGTGGCGGCGGGGTGGTGGGCGCGAATGCGGTGGCACGCGCCCCCGCCGATGGCTACACCCTGCTGCTGGCCTCGACCAGCACCTGGGGTCAGACTGCCGCCGAGATGCGGCGTCTGCCCTATGACCCGGAGCGCGACTTCACGCCGGTGGCAGCGCTGGCGCGTGGCGGCAATGTCATCGTGGTGCATCCCTCGGTCAAGGCCAGCACCCTGGCCGAGTTGATGACTTACGCCCGGGCTAATCCGGGGCGGCTGCGTTACTGCTCGGCCGGCATAGGCAGCAACGCGCATTTTGTCGGCGTGTTGCTGGCGCATCGGCAGCGCGTCGAGTTGCAGCATGTGCCTTACAAGGGTGGCGGTGCCGGCGTCACCGACCTGCTGTCGGGGCAGATCGAGATGTGCGTCAGCGGCACGCCCACCGGTGCGCCGCATGTGCGGGCCGGCGCGCTGCGGGCGTTAGCCGTCACCAGCGCTGCGCGCACCCCGCTCATGCCCGAGGTGCCGACCATGGCCGAGGCGGGTTTCGCCGATTTTGTCTATGGCCCGCTGTTCGGATTGCTGCTGCCGGCGGCAGCCCCTGCCACGGTGGTGGCGCGACTGCAACGTGAATCCGCCAGCCTGCTGCGCGAGCCGGCCTACAAGCGCCGGCTGGTGGAAATCGGTGCCGAGGAAACCGAACCGCTCATCGGCGAGGCCTTCGGCCGCTGGATGCGCAACGAGGCTCAGCGCACGCGCGAGACTGCTGCGCTGGCGGGGATGAAGGACGAGTGAGGTTT
>CAIPUP010000200.1 GCA_903868285.1 uncultured beta proteobacterium | reverse complement strand
CGCTCAGCATGCGCGCGCCGAGCACGTTCCTCGCCCAGGTAAAGACGGCCCATCTGCCACAGCAGGAGCAGTTGCAACAACCCCAGTACCAGGAAAATCGGCAGCTCTGCGGATTCCTCCAGTTCCTGCTCATAGGCCTGGCGCAAGCCCTGGGTCGCTTGTAACAATCGTTCGGAGTGCTGGGCTACCACCCGGCGTGATGCGTCCTTGGCGTCGGCCAGAGCCTGCAAATCACCCAGGATGGCCGACACGGCGGCACTGAACTCCTCGAAAGCCTGCTCCAGCGCGAGATTCAGCACCTCGGCGATGTTGTCACTGGCGATGCCACCACGCGGCGCCGGGGTAGAACTGCGCAGCTCCTTTAGCAAGTTCCCAAACGCTGCCGTGTCGCGCCCGAGCAGAAAGCTCACTTCCGGCTCGACCTTGTCGGCAGTGAGCATGGCGTTGGCATTTCTCGCCACCCGCTGGGTCAGCATCACCAGCTGGCCGGCCAGCGTCACCTGACTCTTCGGTGCCGAGCTCTGCAGTTTCAGCGCCACCAGCTGCTCGGACAGATCAAGCAGCGCCGGGTTGTTGTTATTGATCGTCTTGACCGCGCCGATCAAACCGACCAGGCGCGTTTGTTGTCTCAGCAGTACCGCCAGGTCCGACTCGGTGACCTGCCAGATGGCGTGCACCGCATCCAGCGCCGGGCGCACCCGGTCGGACGTCGGCGATATGTCAAAACCGCCTGGCGACCAACCGTTTTGCAGACGTTGCAGGGCGCCGGCGAATTCGGCGCGGCTCTCATTCAATTCGCTGAAGGCCTTGTTGCTGCCGGTGAAAGCACTTTCTCCAGCGCTTCTGCCCAAACGCTGGCTCAGCATCAGCATGTTGCCGGTGGTTGCCAGATAGGCGGCACCGTTACGCGCAGCCTGAAAATGTAATCCGGCCAGCACTACCGTCAGCAACAGCAGACTGACAAATGCCACCGCCGACCATTTCAAGCGCTTGGCCGCGGACAAATGCCGGGAGTGCGGTAACAAGCGCGGTAACAAGCGCGATAACAAGCGCTGTAACAAGGATTGCGACAGCAGGCGCTGGGCCCATCCTGTCCGGGCTGCATCCGAAGCGCCCGCCGCTGCCCCTGCAAGGCCGGGCGAGGGCGCTGGCCGGAACCGTGAAAAAATACGTAAGTTTTTGAATTTATTCATTTTTTTACAGCGCCTTTGACGAACTTCCAGGGCCATCGCCCAGCGCAGGAAATGACGCACTGCTACGCCCGCTGTTAATCCCGCTGTTAATTCCGCTAATGAAACCGCTGGTGAGACCGCTGGTGAGACCGCTGGTGAGACATTGGGCGATATCAATTTCCTGCCACAGGCGAGGATCAGGGCACTCGGCGTGGTCATCAGCCAGCTCCTGATAACGCGCCTTCAGCCACGGCCGCGCTTGCGGATGGTGGGCCGACAACGCCGGCGGTATTGGCAGAGGTAGCAGTGACTGCAAACGTTTCATCGCCACGACCTGCTGCACCAGCAGCCCACACTGACCGGCCACAGCATCAGCCAGCAGCACCAGTTGCGAAACGGGTGCAGACTCGGGCGCAGACTCGGGCGCCGGATCGAGAAAGCTCGCCAGGTTCAGTACATTGATCAGCCGGCCACGCACATTGGTCAGCCCCAGAAACCAGGCGGGCATAAGCGGGACTGGCGTCAGGGCCGGTAACGGAAGAATCTCTCCGACCTGCTCCAGCGGCAGCAGAAAGTGACGATCTGCCACCAACACCCCAAGGCGGGCATCGGACATCGTCAGCGGCGAAGCCAGGCGCAGTCGTTCGGTCAGCGCCTGCTGAAACTCGCGCAGCGACGCCGGTGCGTGCGGCGCGTCTGACGACGTAATCAGGGCAGCTCCGAGATACGCTCGAACAACTGCTGCGGGTTGATTGGCTTGGTGAGATAGGCCAGCGCGCCCTGACGCAAGCCCCAAACTTTGTCGGCTTCCTGGTTCTTGCTGGTGCACAGCATGATCGGAATGGCCTGCGTCTGCGGATCGCGTGCCAGGGTGCGCGTGGCCTGAAAGCCATTGGTGCCCGGCATCACCACATCCATCAGAATCAGATCTGGATGTTCGCTGCGGGCCTTGGCGATGCCATCTTCGCCATTGATCGCCAGCAGGCATTGATAGCCACATTCGGACAGCACTTCCGAGAGGTACTGACGCTCGGTCAGCGAGTCATCGACGATGAGTATGCGTTTCACGGACATGGAATTTTCCTGGTTTAGTCGCAACAGGTTGAAATCAAACAGACGCTGCTGCTGACGCATGCCGGTTGGCCGCCATCAGCAGCGTGTCGCGGGTAAACGGTTTGGTGAGGTATTGGTCGGAGCCGACGATGCGGCCACGCGCACGATCAAACACACCATCGCGTGAGGACAGCATCACGACGGGTGTGTTGGAAAAGCGCGGGTTTTTCTTGATCAGGGCACAGGTCTGGTAGCCATCCAGCCGCGGCATCACGATGTCGAGAAAAATCACGTCGGGATGGTGATCAACAATCTTGGCCAGTGCATCGAAGCCGTCTTCAGCCAGGAACACCTGACAGCCTGCCTTGGTCAGAAACAGCTCGGCGCCACGGCGAATGGTGTTGGAGTCATCCACCACCATGACCTTCAGCCCATGCAGATTGAGGCCAGCATGGGTTGCGCCCGCCGCTTGATTGACAACCGCAGCATCAACGGACTGATTCATGTATTGCGCCCCCGGTTCCGTGCTGCGGGGCAACGACTTGGTGGCTTGCCGGCCCGCAGACACTTTGATCAATGTGATCAACAAGATGAAAGACCGGGGGGAGCGATTTCGATACGACGGACTGCCAATGCTGACCATGGATTCTGGCCAGTTCCATGCAATGTCGCGCTTACCACCCCCTCCGGCAGGGGGGCAATATAGCCTGCTTATCCACCCAAATCAACGGGATAGCTGTTATTTCTCGAATCAGTTGCTGATTGGCAGGCTCGGATACAAGTTAATCCCGCTGGCCAGGGGACATGACGGGCCGGGCCGGGCCCGACCTCAGATCGCCACCATCTCGAAGTCATCCTTGCGCGCGCCGCACTCCGGACAGGTCCAGTTCATCGGCACATCCTCCCAGCGCGTACCGGCAGCGATGCCTTCATCGGGCACACCGGCCTCCTCGTCATAGATCCAACCGCAGATGAGGCACATCCAGGTCTTGAATTCGTTTGTGGTGGTCATGGTGTCGATACAGCAGTGAGTGGGAATCAGAAGGCTTGGATTAGAATCGTTCGTCTGCCAGCGCCGGGCGAAGTTTACCCTCGGTGCTGCAACAGGGTCTCGACGATTTGCTGCCACTGTGACAAGTCTGATGTCGGACCTGCCTTCTTTTCAGGGACTCAGGCCATGAGCACCGCAATTCCTCCCATCGTGCTCGTCTTCTCCGCCTCCGACCCGACCGGTGGCGCCGGCATGCAGGCCGACATCATGACGCTGTCCTCGATGGGCTGTCATGCGCTGTCGGTGATCACCGCCATCACCGCCCAGGACACTGCCGGGGTGGAAGACATCCTGGCCATGGAACCGGAGTGGGTCATCGACCAGGCCCGGCTGGTACTGGAGGACATGCAGGTCGCGGCCTTCAAGATCGGTTTGCTGGGCTCGGTCGAGAACATCGCCGCCATCGCCGAGATCGTCTCCGACTATCCGCAGATACCGCTGATCCTCGATCCGGTGCTGGCCTCCGGCCGCGGCGATGACATGGCGACCGAGGACATGATCTCGGCGCTGCGCGAATTGCTGTTGCCGCAGACCACCATCCTCACCCCCAACAGCATCGAGGCGCGCCGCCTGGCCACCACCGACGAGGACGAGAACCCGCCCTCGCTCGAGGTGTGCGCGGAACGTCTGATCGATTGCGGCAGCGAATTCGTGCTCATCACCGGCACACATGAGAACACCGGCCAGGTCATCAATACCCTGTACGGTGAAGACGGCGTGGTACGCGCCGACCGCTGGGAGCGTCTGCCGGGCAGCTATCACGGCTCGGGCTGCACCCTGGCCTCGGCCATCGCCGCCACCATGGCCAACGGTCTGGACATTCCGGAAGCGGTACGCGAGGCCCAGGAATACACCTGGCAAAGCCTGCAGGCGGGCTTCCGACCGGGCATGGGACAGTTCATACCGGATCGTTTTTTCTGGGCGCGCGAACTTCAGGACCCGGCGCAATCGCCGCCGCACGAATCCGACCAGGAGGACAGCCGCGCATGAGCGCCGTGGCAATGACGCCATCGCCATCAACACCGCCGCGACTGCGCGGGCTGTACGGCATCACCCCGGAGGATCGCGCCCTGCCGCTGTTATTGCAGCAGGTCGAGGCGGCTCTGGCCGGTGGCATGCGCGTGCTGCAGTACCGCAGCAAATCAACCGACGCCAAACGGCGAGCCGAGGAAGCGCAGGCGCTGTGCCGACTGTGTCATGCCCACGGCGCGCGACTGATCATCAATGACGATGTAGCGCTAGCCTTGCGCATCGGGGCTGACGGCGCGCATTTGGGTCGCGACGATGGTGATCTGTCGGCCGCGCGTTCGGCGCTCGGACCGCAGCGCCTGCTGGGTGCCTCCTGCTACAACGAACTGGCCCTGGCACAGCGCGCGCTGGCCGCCGGCGCCGACCATGTGGCCTTCGGCGCAGCCTATGCCTCGCGCACCAAACCCAACGCCAGCCATGCCGCGCTGACGCTGTACCAGAGCGCGCGCGCCAGCCTGCAGGCTCCCATCATCGCCATCGGCGGCATCACCCCGGACAATGCCGCGCCACTGGTGGCCGCGGGCGTGGATGCCCTGGCGCTGGTGAGCGGGCTCTTCGACGGGGCCGACATACGGCTCGCGGCTGAATCAATTTCTTCTTTATATTCAATAACTTAGCGTATTTTCAGCGCGATCTCCCAGAAACAGAAACCATGTCCGATCCGATCCCGTCCCAGCCCCAGCCCGGCCACAACCAGGCACTCTTTGATCGCGCCCGCCAGGTCATTCCCGGCGGTGTGAACTCGCCGGTACGGGCCTTTCGCTCGGTCGGTGGCACACCACGCTTTTTCACCCGCGGCGCCGGCTCGCAGGTATGGGACGCCGAGGGCAAGGCCTATATCGACTATGTCGGCTCCTGGGGTCCGCTGCTGCTCGGTCATGCGCATCCCGCGGTGATCGAAGCGGTGTGTGCGGCGGCCCAGCATGGCCTGAGCTTTGGCGCACCGACCGAATCGGAAACCACCCTGGCCGAGCTGGTGCGCCAGCTGGTGCCATCCACGGAGCTGCTGCGCTTTGTGTCCTCGGGCACCGAGGCCACCATGTCGGCGCTGCGCCTGGCGCGCGGCTTCACCGGGCGCGACGCCATCATCAAGTTCGAAGGCTGCTATCACGGCCATGCCGATTCGCTGCTGGTGAAGGCCGGCTCCGGTGCGCTCACCCTTGGCCAGCCCAGCTCGGCCGGTGTACCCGACGATCTGGCGCGCCACACCATGGTGCTGACCTACAACGACTGTGCCGAGGTGGAACAGGCCTTCGCCCGCGACGGCGCGCGCATCGCAGCGGTGATCGTCGAGCCGGTGGCCGGCAACATGAACCTGGTGCCCCCGGCGCCCGGCTTTCTGGCCTGCCTGCGCAAGCTGTGCAGCCAGCATGGTGCGGTGCTGATTTTCGATGAGGTGATGACCGGCTTTCGGGTGGCGCTGGGTGGCGCACAGTCACTCTACGGCGTGACACCCGACCTGACCACGCTGGGCAAGGTGATCGGTGGCGGCATGCCGGTGGGCGCGTTCGGTGGTCGACGCGACATCATGCAATGCATCGCGCCATTGGGCCCGGTGTATCAGGCCGGCACGCTGTCGGGCAATCCGGTATCGATGGCCGCGGGCCTGGCCACGCTCAATCTGATCCGGCAAAGCGGCTTTCATGCCGCACTGGAACGGCGTACCGCCGCGCTATGCGAGGGCCTGATGCAACGCGCGGCACAACACGGCATCGCCTTCTCGGCCAATCATGTCGGTGGCATGTTCGGACTGTATTTCCGCGCCAGCGCACCCACCAGCTATGCCGAAGTGATGCAATGCGATGCCGAACGCTTCAAGCAGTTTTTCCATCACATGCTGCAGGCCGGCGTTTATCTGGCGCCTTCGGCCTACGAGGCTGGTTTCGTTTCCGCAGCACACAGCGAAGCCGATCTGGCGGCCACCTTCAACGCCGCAGAACAGGCTTTCGCTGCGCTGAACTAGCGCGACCGATGGGCTCGATCGCGCGGCATGGCTAGGTCAGAAACAAACTGGCCAGGCCAAGGAAGATAAAAAAGCCCAAGGTGTCGGTGGCGAAGGTCAGCAGTACCGACGAGCCGACCGCCGGATCGCGACCAAAGCGATAGCGTGCCAGCGGCACCAGCATGCCCACCGAGGCGCCGACGATGAGGTTGCACACCATGGCGGCCCACATCACCGCACCCAATCCCCAGCTGGAGGAGATCCACCAGGCGAACAGCGCAGCGATGCCGCCACCACCGACGCCGATCAGGGCCGAGGTACTCAGCTCGCGCAGCATCAGCTGGCGCACATTGGCGATGCTGATCTGGCCCAGTGCCAGCGCACGGATCACCAGGGTCATGGTCTGATTGCCGGAGTTGCCACCGATGCCAGCAATGATGGACATCAGAAACGCCAGCATCACCACCTGACTGACAGTGGCCTCGAAACGCGATGCCACCCAGGCTGCCACCGAGGCAGTGAACAGATTCAGCAACAGCCAGGGCGCGCGGTTACGCACCGAGCTCATCACCGGCGCAAACACGTCTTCCTCTTCGCGCAGACCAGCCTTGGCCAGTTGCTCGTCCTCGCTTTTCTCGCGGATGAAATCCACCACCCGCGCCACCGTCACCCGACCCAGCAGGTGCCCATCCTCGCTCACCACCGGCGCCGACACCAGGTCGTAGCGCTCGAAGGCATTGGCCGCATCCTCGGCCTTGTCGTCCGGGTTGAGGGTGATGGTGTCACGCACCAGTACATCGCCAACGATGCGATCCAGATCCGACACGATCAAGCGACCCAGCGGCAGGGTGCCAAGAAAGTTCTCTTCGCGATCGACCACGAACAACTGGTCGGTATGCCCGGGCAGCTCGTCCAGGCGGCGCAGATAGCGCGTCACCACCTCCAGCGTGACATCGGCACGCACGCTCACCACCTCGAAATCCATCAGCGAGCCGACGGCATCCTCGGGATAAGACATGGCCGAACGCAGCTGTTCGCGCTCCTCCACCGACAGCGCGCGATAGACGTCCTGCATGACGTCATCGGGAAGATCGGGCGCAAGGTCGGCGATCTCATCCGCATCCAGCTGCTCGGCCGCCGCCACCAGCTCTTCGGGGTCCATGCTGCGGATGAGGCTCTCGCGCACCGCATCGCTGACCTCGAGCAGGATCTCGCCATCACGCTCGGCCTTGACCAGCTCCCATACCGCCAGACGTTCTTCCAGCGGCAGCGCTTCGAGGATGGTGGCGACATCGGCCGGATGCAGCGCATCCAGGCGACTGCGCAGCTCGACTTCGTTCTGGCGATGCACCAGGGTCTCGACCAGAGCCTGGCGCGACGACGCGTCATCCTGCGTCGTACCCTGGGCTGCGTTCTGGCGCTGCACCAGGTTCTCCACCAGCTGGTGCCGGCGCAACAGTTCCTGCACTTCGGCCAGGTCCTGTTGCAGGTCTTCTAGCTCCTTGCGCGGATGGGTGTTCGGTGTCGTCATATCGATCCCATCGGGCCCGGGCAAGGAGAATTACATTGCTGTGAACAGCCGTGTGAGACGGCGCAGAAAAAGTCGGCGGATTCTACTCGCGCCGATGTGCCATGTCATTGCTGTTTGGCGCTCAGGGAATCTGCGAAGCATGCATGCGGGCCTGGATGCGGCCAGCCTGCTCGCTCAAAAATGCCGAGTCACGATGACGATCAAAATAGCGCGGTCGCGGCAGCATCGCCGCCAGGCGCGCCGCCTGCTCGGGTGCCAATGCCGCAGCACTGATGCCGTAGTGATGACGGGCTGCCGCCTCGGCACCAAACACGCCCTCGCCCCATTCCGCGACATTGAGATAGATCTCGAGAATGCGCCGCTTGTCCATCAGCAGTTCCAGCATGGCGGTGATCACCGCCTCCTGCGCCTTGCGCAAATAGCTGCGCTCACCCGAGAGAAAAAGATTTTTCGCCAGCTGCTGACTGATGGTGGAGCCGCCCGCCACCGGCTTGCCGCGGCGCAGGTTCTTTTCCAGCGCGCGCTGGATACCGGTCCAGTCAAAGCCCTCATGATCCAGAAAACGATCGTCCTCGGCTGCCACCACCGCACGCTTGAGATGACTGGAGATGCGTTCGTACGGCACCCATTGCTGGCGCAGCACCGCACGCGGGTTCTTGCTTTGCATTTCCTCCAGGCGACGCTGCATGAACGAGGTCTGACCGGGATCGAACTTGACCCACCACAGCACCTGCATGAAGTACCAGCCCTGCCACAACAGGCCGAGCAACAGCAACAGGCCCAGCAGCAGGGCAAAGCCACGCAGCAACCAGCGTGGCCGACGATCACGGCGGGAACGCGCCAGCCCGAGAACGCGCGCCATACCTAGACGCTGCGCAACAGCGCAAACACGCTGGCCGTGGGCGGGCGGACGCCGCGCCACAGCAGGAAGGATTCAGCGGCCTGCTCGATCAGCATGCCCAGGCCATCGGCCGTGGCGGCTGCACCATTGGCGCGGGCCAAGGACAGAAAGCCCTCGGCCGGCGCGCCGTACATCATGTCGTAGGCCAGGGCGCAGTCGCGAAACAGCGATGGCGGCAAAGCCAACGACACACCAGACAGGCTGGCGGAGGTGGCATTGATGATGAGATCGAAGGGCTGCCCGGCAGCGCCAGCCAAATCAGCCAGAGCCAACGCATGCAAAGGCGGCTCGGCGGCCAAGGTTGCGCCCGGCTTAGGTAGCGATTCAAGCAGCGACTCAGGTAGCGACTCAGGTAGCGATGCGCGCAGTTGCATCACCAGCGCCTCGGCCCGTGCCGCATCACGATTGGCGACGTGCAGACTGCGCACACCTGCCGCCAGTAACGGCTGAATGACACCGCGCGCCGCCCCACCCGCACCCAGCAACAACACCCGCCGCCCGGATAAGGCAAAGCCCAGGTTATGGCTCAGATCGCGCACCAGGCCCGGACCGTCGGTGTTATCGCCCAGTACCGTGCCATCCAGGCCAAAGTGCAGCGTGTTGACCGCCTCGGCCGCTGCCGCGCGCGGCGTGAGTCTGGCAGTGCCCGACGCCACGGTTGAAGCCGCGGTTAAAGCCGAGCTTGGCGTCGAGGTCAACGCCAGCATGGCCCAGGCCTGCTGCTTGAACGGCAGCGTGACATTCAATCCCCGCCCGCCGCCGGCAACAAAGCCCTGCACCGTGGACTCGAACCCATCCAGCGGCGCCAACAGCCGCTGATAGTCCATGTGCTGTCCGGTCAGGCGGGCAAACTCGGCATGGATCTGCGGTGACTTGCTGTGTGCCACCGGATGACCGATGACGGCGTAATGCGCGATCTGGTTCATTGGGTGGTTGGTCGCAAACTCGGTCGAAAAATCGGTCGAAAAATCGCTGCAAAAATCGCTGCAAACATCGCTGGAATCGCTGGATACATCTCTCACCCCATCACTCGGTCATGATCCGGTCGCCCTGCTCGAAATGCCAGGTACGGGTAATCACCAGCACATCGACATCACGCCGGATGCTGTCTGGGAAGCGGGCGTAGGGCGCTGCCATGCGCACGATACGTTCGGCCGCCGCATCCAGCAGCTTGTGACCCGAGGAGCGCTCGATCTCGACCGCGGCCAGGCTGCCATCGGGATTGATCGACACCGACATGCGCAAGCTGCCATAGACCTTGCCGCGCGCGGTGTCCGGATAATTCAGGTTGCCAAAGCGCTCGACCTTCTGACGCCAGTCATCGACATACTGGGCAAAGCGGTACTCGGTGGCACGCACGCCAACGAACATCTTGCGCGGGCGCTTGTTGTAGTCGTCGGTGTTGCGCGCCACCTGCGCTTCCAGGTTGCGCACCATGGCCATGGCATTGGCCGCCATGTCGCGGCCGCTGGGCGCCGGCGCGCTCTCGGGCGGCGTTTCGGTGCGTGGCGGGGTCGGTGGCGCGGCCACCGTGCTGGCAGCCTGGGACTGCGTCAACAGTTGCCGCTGTTTGGCCTCCAGCTCGCGTACCCGCTGCTGGGCCTGATACAGCGCATCGCCCTGACGATCCACCGCCTTGGCCGGCAATGGGCTCTTGGCGCGGCGATCGGCATCGGTATTGCCGCCACCATCCAGGTTGGCCTGGGCCTGGACCTGGGCCTCGACCGGTGCGCTGCGGGTGCGCGAATTCACCAGCACCACATCCAGCGACTGCGCCACGGCCTTGGCCCGCGGCCGGCTGGCAAACAGCCCTTGCTGCAGTGCCAGCAGCAGGGCATGCGTCAGCAACGACAGGCACAAGGCGTACACCATCACACGCTGCTGCCAGTGCGCGCGCACGCGCCGCAGCGGCCCCCAGGCCGGCAGCGGACAGCGATCCCAGTGCCGCAATGCTTGCTGCAGGCGCGGGGGCAACACTAGCCGGGCAACGTCATGTCGGAAAAGGCCGCGCCAGTTCAGAGCAAAAACCTCGTAAGTTATTGATTATTAAACGATTTCTGTAATCTCTGGGGAGAGCGAGCGATGATAGATCAAACTCAGCTCGGCATCCAGCAGATCGATCTCGCCCAGCAGCAGCTCCACCCGGTGCCCGGGATGAAACTCCGGCAGGCCAGCGATGCGGGCGTACAGCGGCAGGCGCTCCAGCCGCACCAGGTTGTCACGCACCACCTCGGCCACCAGGTGCTGCACACCTTCTTGCTGCAACCAGCGCAGACACCAGTAGCGCTCCATGCGGTCCTGGAACTCGCCATAGGCGGCATAGGTGCTCTCGAAGTCATGGATGGCGGCCAGCAGGGTTTCGTCATTGCGGGCAAACGGCGCCGCCTCGCCACGCAACAGCGCCAGCAGCTGCCACTGATTGAGCAAGTCGACATAGCGCCGCAGCGGCGAGCTGGACCAGGCGTAGTGACTGATGCCCAGGCCCTGATGCGGCGCGGCAGTGCTGCTCATGCGCACCTTGCCGCCGCCCTGGCTGCGATAGATCGCCGCCACCTGATGTTCATCCAGCAGCTTGCCCCAGGCATGGTTGACCCGGATCATCAGCTCGGCCACCAGTTTGTCCAGCGGCGTGCCGCGACTGCGGGTGGTGATGCTGATGCGTGCCAGGTCTGGTGGGACATCAGGTTCGAGGCTGAAATTGAAATCCGGCCGCTCCTGCGTCACCCCAGCCCGGCCACGGGACTGCTCCAGCCAGCCGGCAAACTGCCATAGCCAGTACAGCGCGGCACTGTCGGCGGCAGGCGCCTGCGGCAACTGCGCCGGCAGGCGACCCTCGGGGAAGGCGCTGTCCAACTCGCCGATATCCTGATGGCGCAGATTGGCCAACACTGGCACGCGCTCAATCACACTGTGTTCCTGCTCAATGACAAAGCGCGACGGGGCCTCGCCGCCTTGCACGAGCGCCTCGGCGGCGACGGAGTTCTCGCGCACCGTCATGTAAAACGACAGCGCCGGACGCGGCCCGCCCTCGGCCAGCGAATACTGCTGCACCACGGATGGTGGCAGCATGGTGATCTTGTTACCCGGGTAATACACCGTCGACAGCCGCTGACGGGCGATGCGGGCCGCCGCCGACTGTGGCCGCAGGCCCAGTGCCGGTGCTGCGATATGCACCCCGACACGCCAGCGCCCATCACCCAGGTTGACCAGCGAAAACGCGTCGTCGATCTCGGTGGTCGAGGCATCGTCGATGCTGAAGGCCGCCACATCGGCCAGCGGCAGCTCGGCCAGCCATGTCGCCGAGGCGCTGTCAGCCTGATCGGCGTCGACCACGTCCGAAGCATCAAAGTCCACACCCTGCGGAAAATGCTCGAACAGAAAACGCCGCAGATGAAAATCATGCACCGACGGCACGCCACCACAAGCCAGCAACAAGCGCGATGCCGACAAGCCGCGCGCCAGACAGGCTTTCTCCAGTGCCTTGACCTCGCTGCGATTGCGATCCGGCGCATACAGCAACATGTCGCGCACTTGCAGCAGCGGCTCGGGCAGGCGGTCGTGCATCAGTTCCTCGGCCCAACTGTCGATCTGCGCCTGCTGCAAACGCTTTTTTTCCAGGCCGGCCAGCGCCGCCTTGAGGACGTCCGGCGGTGCCGCGCGATAGCGGCCACGGCCCTTGCGATGGAAATACACCGGCGCGCCATGCAGCTTGAACAACACGCCGGCGGCCTCGGCCGCAGCCGGCGCATGGCCGACATACTCGCGCGTCAGGTCCTCGAAGCCGAACTCTTCGGTGCCGGCGCACTCCCAGAGGAAATCCAAATCGATGTCACCGGCCATGGCCTCGGCCTGTGCCAGCAACTCGCCCGGTGCCGGACGCTCAAAGCGCAATAGCACCGCATTGGCTTTGACCTTGGCACGCTTGCCATGCAAGGCCTCGACCTGCAGCGCGCTGTCGTTGTCGGCCAGGATGGTGCCGACCTTGAAGGCGCCGTTGTCTTCGTAGAGGAGATGCATAGGAGGGTCGAAGGCTCGGCAGTAGGTGGTGCGGATGGTGCGGACGGTACTGATAGTGCGATGGTCGAAGCACCAACGCGGCGCGCATTATAGAGGCCGGGCACCAACCATCGCTCGAAGAATCGCCTGCGCCATAGCGCACTACAAGCCTCAGACCAGATCGTCCAACGCAATGCCGGCGCGACGCAGGATGCTGTCGAAAATCATCTGCTCCATGCCGGTGGCCGGACCGACCGACATGGT
>CAIPUP010000199.1 GCA_903868285.1 uncultured beta proteobacterium | reverse complement strand
GGTCCACTTCATGGTCAGCATGGCATGCAGCAAATAGCCTGCCGTGGAATGCTGCACGCCCTTGGGCTTACCGGTGGAACCCGAGGTATACAGGATGAACAGCGGATGCTCTGCCCCGACCCAGGTCGGCTCGCAGACATCGGCCTGGCCTTTCTCGGCATCGCTCCACCACACATCGCGCGGTGCATGCATGGCAATCGAACTACCGGTGCGGCGATAGACGATGACGCTTTTGACGTCTTCGCAGCCACCTAACGCAATGGCCTCGTCAATGGCCGGCTTGAGCGGGATCTCTTTACCGCCACGCACCTGCCCATCGGCAGTGATCACCGCCACCGCACCGGCATCGATGACGCGCTCTTGCACGCTCTTGGCGGAGAAGCCGCCGAACACCACCGAATGCGTTGCGCCAATTCGCGCGCAGGCCTGCATCGCGACCACCGCTTCGATCGACATTGGCATGTAGATCAGCACCCGATCGCCCTGCGCGATACCGCGCGCCTTGAGCGCGTTGGCAAAGCGACAGACGCGGTGATACAGCTGGCGATAGCTGATGCGGGTCAGCTTGCCGTCATCGGCCTCGAAGATGATGGCGATCTTGTCGGGCTGCGTTTCGAGATGCCGGTCCAGGCAGTTGTAAGAAGCATTGGTCGTGCCGTCATGAAACCAGCGAAAGAACGGCGCGTTCGACTCATCCAGCGTCTGTGTGAAAGGCTTTTTCCATAGCAACTGCTCGCGCGCATGACGCGCCCAGAAGCCTTCGAAATCGCGCTCGGCCTCATCGCACAGCGCCTGAAAGGCGGCCATACCGGAAACATTGGCTTGCTGCACAAACGCCGCTGAGGGCGGGAACAGACGGTCTTCCTGCAACACGGATTCAATGGTGGACGACATGGTGACTCTCCTCCTCCGTTTAGGACCAACATCAATGGAACAACGAGCTTTAGCCTACGGCATCCAGTTTCTTGTTGCCAGCAGTCACCGGATGCGCACCGATGAGCGAAAAGGCAATGATGCAGGGCTGAGTGCCGTTATTCACCCAGTTATGAATGGTGCCGCGCTGTACCAGCACATCACCGGCCTTGAGATGCACCGAGCCACCGTCCATGTTCATGTCGATCTCGCCCGATAGCACTACGGCATAGTCGATGCTGTCGGTGCGATGCATGCGCGGGCTGACGCCCGGGTCATAGCGCACCACGCGGAACACCGAGCCATTGGTCTCGCTGGTGCCGACTGCACGGCGCGACATGTCCTCGCTGCCATCGTTATCGGCCGGTGCCCTGTCGGTGGTCCAGATCACGGTCGAGCATTGGCCCGGCCGGGCCGAAATCACATTGCTGACAGTCTCGTCGATTTGCACCACGGCTTTGCCCTCGGCGTTGTGCCCCGTCACTACCCTGCGTAGCTTGAAATCCATTTTTATCAATCCTTTCAGATACTTACGTTAATTTCACCAAAGCTAATCGGAATAAATCTAGGCACTGTTGCTGGCGCTCTTGCGCAGCGCCGAGGTCGCTGCGGTATCTACCTCGCCACTCGCATTGAGTACCACCCGGTAGGTGTTGCGCGCCGCCTCGGCGCTGACATAGCCATGCCGAACATCATGCGCCACACGCTGCGGATCGCGTTGATCCGGTGCACCAAAGCCACCTCCGCCACCGGTCAGCAGCACAAACGAATCACCGGCGGCCAGGCGCTTCATCAGCACTTTGGCATTGGGAAAATCATCCTGACGCTTGCCGCCCTGCGTGAGGATGACCTGATTACCCATGCCGGCATGACCGCCATCCAGACCCCAGGGTTTGCAGTGCATACGATCCACCTGGGCATTGAAATTCATCGGCGAGCGCGCCACCACCACTTGCTCGGTGCCCAGTCCGCCACGGAAACGACCCGCGCCACCGGAGTCCTGACGCAGCGCATGCTTTTCATACAGCAGCGGAAACTTCGCTTCCATCTGCTCGACCGGATTGTTGTGGGTATCACCATCGTTCATGCAGACGGTGGCCGACATGCCATCTTCATTGTGCTTGGCACCCCAGCCACCCCCTGAAGGACCGACGCTGGACATATAGAACCGTCCATCACGCGGCGAAATGCCGTTGATCATGGCGATACCCAGATCGGCATGGTGACCGCCGATCACCTTGTCGCGCATCGCCGGCAGCATGGCCTTGAACACGGTATCGACAATCGTCATCGGAAACGTCATCCACCAGCGCATGGCAGCAGGCTTGACTGCGCTGACCACGGTACCCAGCGGCACGATGGTATCGAGAGTACGAAAGCTGCCCTCGTTGATCGGATAGTCGGTGGGCGAGGTCAGACACTTGTAGGCCACCTGGGCACAGGAAATGCCAGTGCTGGGGCCGGAGTTATAGAAGCCACGCACCTGCGGACTGACGCCGCTCAGATCGATGGTCATGCGGTCGCCCTTCTTGACCACACGCACCTTGATCGGCACTCGTGTGCCAATGTCTACACCGTCATCGTCCATATAGGACTCGGCCTCATACACCCCATCCGGAATGGCCCGGGTACGGGCCCGTGCTGCAGCTTCGGAAATATCCATGATGCGACGGATCGCATCCAGCACAGGTTCGCGGCCATAGCGATTGAGCAACTCCGAGAAACGCTTCTCGCCCGTCTTGACGGCCACGATCTGCGCCCGCAGATCGCCCATGGCCCGATCAGGAATGCGCACATTCATGCGGATGATGTCGACCAGCTCCTGGTTGATGACACCGGCCTTCTGGTACTTGACGATGGGGATCTGTATGCCTTCCGAATAGATATCGGTGGTCACACCGCCCAGTACACCGCCAACGTCCGGCCAGTGCGCCATGCAGCAGGACCAGCCACTGAGCTTGCCTTGATTGAAGATCGGAATGCTGAAGGTGAAGTGATGCAGATGGCTGCCCGTGATGTAGGCATCGTTGGTGACCAGGATGTCACCGGGCTGGATGTCGTCGCCAAAATGTTCGATCTTGGCCTTGATGGTGTTGGACATGCCGCGAATGAAACTGGGCAGGCCCAGGCCGATCGACACCGTCTCGCCTTCTGCGGTGTACAGCCCGACCGTGAAGTCCAGTGCCTCATAGATGATCATGTTGTAGGCCGTGCGCATGAGGTTGGTCTTCATTTCCTCAGTCACTGCCAGCACGCCATTGCGGATGATCTCGGTCAGCACCGCATCGGCTTTGCCCTGCGGCGCTTTCACGACTTTCTTCGTCGCTTTTACTGTCGACTTTGCGCTCACCGTTTTGGCTACCTTTGCCCGCGCTTTGCTCATGACAGCCTCCGGCCGACTTCGATCACCAGATTGCCGAACTCGTCCACGCGTAGCCGGTCACCCGGTAGCACCACCGTCGTCGAGGCGTGCTCTTCCACCAGCGCTGGTCCCTCGATGCGGTTGCCGGCCTTGAGCGCGTCACGCAGATAGGTTGGCGTTGCCACGGCCTTGCCCAGTTCGGCGAAGTACACGCTGCGCTTGCCGCGATGGGCTTCGCGCAGGGGCGCCGGTCCGCCGCGGGGAATTTTTTCCAGGGGTGGCTTTTTCATCACCCCGCTCACTGTGGCGCGCAAGCTGACGATTTCTCCCGGCTCCTGCGGCGCGCAAGTACCGTAACGGCGCTGATGCACCTCGTCGAAGTTGTGCTTGATGGCATCACGGTCACGACGCTTGAAGACCGAGGGCTGCAGATCCACCGTCACCGGATGTTCCTGCCCGACGTAGCGCATATCAGCGGCATAGGACAGCGCCACTTTCGAGGGGTTGATACCGCTGGCCTGCAAGGCAGCACGACCCTGCGCCACCAGTTCATCGAATACCGCTTGCAGATCGTCAAACGACACATCCGCCAGTTTGGTGAACCAGGTCTTGACGAAGTCGTAGCGCAGATCGGAGTGCAACATGCCAAAGGCACAGAAGTGTCCGGGTGCACGCGGAATGATGACTCGGCTCATGCCGATTTCCCTGGCAATGGCCGACGCATGCAAGGGCCCGGCGCCGCCGTAAGCAATCAGCGGAAAGGCGGCTGCATCCAGACCACGCTCGGTCGATACGCCCTTGACCGCATACGACATCGTGGTGACGGCAATACGCAATATGCCGTCGGCGGCTTTCATCACATCCATGCCCAAGGGTTTGCCGATGTGCTGCAGGATGGCCTGTTGCGCTGCAGCCAGGTCAAGCTGCATTTCTCCGCCAAGAAAACGATCGGCGCCCAGCCGTCCGAGCACCAGATTGGCATCGGTGACCGTCGGCAACTCACCGCCACGACCATAGCAAGCTGGTCCTGGTTCGGCACCTGCGCTCTGCGGACCGACCCGTAGCGCACCACTGTCGTCCACTCTGGCAATGCTGCCGCCACCGGTGCCGACTTCGAATACATCCACCATCGGAATCTGTACCGGCAAGGCCTGGTTGTAACCGCCAATCAAGGCCGCGCTGGTGGTCAGCACCTCACCCTGATAGATCACCCCCGCCTTGGCCGTGGTACCACCCATATCGAATGCCACGGCATCAGTCAGGCCCAGTTCGCGGCACAACGCCTGCGAACCCACCACACCCGCAGCCGGACCGGATTCGAGCATTCGTATGCATTGCACCCGTGCCTGGTGCGACTCATAAAGACCACCGGTGGATTGCACGATCAGGAATGCGCCATCGAAGCCTTCCTGCTTGATGTGCGCATCGATACCCGCCACGTACTGACTGACACGCGGGCCGATAAAGGCATTCGCCACCACCGTCGAGCAGCGCTCGAACTCGCGGTACTCCTGGGACAATTCATGTGACGCAGTGACAAAGGCGTGTGGCAAACGCTGCTGCACGATGGCCTTGACGCGTTGTTCATGCGAGGGATTGCGATAGCAGTGCAGCAGCAGGATCGCCACCGCCTCGACCTTCTCGGCGATGAGCCGATCACACAAGGCATGCACGCCCGCTTCATCCAGCGGACGGTGCACTTCACCTTCGGCCGTCATGCGCTCGCTCACTTCGAAGCGCAGCGCACGCTCAACCAGCGGCACATGCTTGCGGAAAAACAGGTT
>CAIPUP010000198.1 GCA_903868285.1 uncultured beta proteobacterium | reverse complement strand
GCAGTGGTTCAATGCCCTGGCACTGGAGCAGGCGGCAGTAGCCGGACGGGTGCAGCGCAGCGTCGAGTCGGCCGATGCGGACGCGCTGCAGCGTGAGGCCGAGCCAGCCGACACGGTGCAATTGCACAGCCAGGCCGAGGCACGTTTGCTGGCGCACAGCCATCGCCCGGCCTCGGGCGTGCTCATAGTCGGCGTCGATCGCTTGCTGACGCAGCTGGCACGTTGCTGTAAGCCGGTGCCGCCGGATGCCATACGCGGTTTTGTCACACGCGGGCGAGGCATCTCGGTGCATCGCGCGGATTGCAGCAGCCTGCAGGAGCTGATGCGGCGCGTGCCCGAGCGCCTGATCGAGGCACAGTGGGGCGGCAAGGCGCTGGCCGATGCCGGCGTGCCGGTGGCGAGTGGCGTTGCCGGCGGCGCCTTGCAGACCAGCGCGCAGTCCGGTGCGCAGTCCTCGCAAGCCTCTGTTTATGCAGCAGATTTTCTGGTGCGCGCGCATGACCGGCAGGGCTTGCTGCGTGACATCAGCGAGGTGCTGACACGCCAGCGGGTGAATGTGATCGCCAGCAACACCCAGTCGCGCCAGGGTGTGGCCAGCATGCACTTCACCGCCGAGGTGAAAAGCCTGGCCGAATTGCGTCAGGCGCTGGGCTTGCTGTCCGAGGTGAGCGGGGTGATCGAGGTCAGTCGGCGCTGAGATGGGACTGGGTCGGGACTGAGTCGCCAATGAGTCGCCAATGAGCCGGCACTGAGTCGGCGTCAGCCGTGTGGTCACTGCCGGGTCGAAGCTTGCCGGGGGCGGGCGGCTATAATCGCCGAGTGAATTCCTCGACCCCCTCCCCAAGCTCTCCCGCCTCCGCATTCCGTCTTTTGCTCAGCAATGACGACGGCTATTTCGCCCCTGGCCTGGCGCAACTGGCCGACGGCCTGGCCGGACTGGGCGAGATCACCGTGGTGGCGCCCGAACGCGATCGCAGCGGCGCGTCCAATTCGCTCACGCTCGATCGGCCGCTCAGTGTGCGCACCGCTGCCAGTGGCTTTCAGTTCGTCAATGGCACGCCCACCGATTGCGTGCATCTGGCGGTGACCGGTCTGCTGCCGGTGCTGCCGCATATGGTGGTGTCGGGTATCAATCACGGCTCGAACATGGGCGATGACACGATTTATTCCGGCACCGTGGCAGCGGCCACCGAGGGCTTTTTGCTTGGCCTGCCGGCGATGGCGTTCTCGCTGGCCGGCAAGGAAGGTCGGCATTTCGCCACCGCTGCGGCCATCGCCCGCCAGCTGGTCGAGCGCGCGCTGCGGTATCCGTTGCCGGCTGCCACCCTGCTCAATGTCAATGTGCCCGACATCCCGCTGGCCGATGTGCAGGGGATCGAGGTCACGCGCTTGGGCAAGCGGCACAAGGCCGAGGGCGTGATCCGCGCCAGCAATCCGCGCGGGCAGACGGTGTACTGGATCGGTGCTGCGGGTGAGGCGCAGGACGCCGGCCCGGGTACCGACTTTCATGCCGTGGCGGCCGGTCGGGTGTCAATCACGCCGCTGCAGATTGATCTCACGCATGCGCCGCAGATGGGCGCCATGCGCGACTGGCTGGCGGCGTGAACGCCAACAGCCTCAACCCTGCCAATTCACGCGGGGTCGGTTTCACCTCGCAGCGCACCCGCGATCGCATGGTGACGCGGCTGCGCGAGCAGGGCATCGTCGATGAGGCGGTGCTGGCTGCCATGGCGCAGGTACCGCGCCATCTGTTTGTGGATGAAGCACTGTCCAGCCGTGCCTACGAGGACACCGCGCTGCCGATTGGGTTCGAGCAGACCATTTCGCAGCCCTATGTGGTGGCACGCATGATCGAGGCGCTGCGCGGGCCGGAGGAGCGGCCGCTGGGCAAGGTGCTGGAGGTCGGCACTGGCTGCGGCTATCAGGCGGCGGTGTTGGCGCAGCTGGCGAAGGAGGTCTATTCCATCGAGCGTATTCAGGGCCTGCATGAGCGCGCCCGCGCCAACCTGCGGCCGATGCGTGTTGCCAATCTGCGTCTGGCCTGGGGCGATGGTTATCAGGGTCTGGCGGAAGCAGCGCCGTTTGACGCCATCATTGTCGCTGCGGCGGCACCACGCATGCCGGCAGCGCTGCTGGCGCAACTGGCCCCTGGCGGGCGGCTGATTGCACCGGTGGGCACCACCGCGCAGCAACTGCAATGGATGGAGCGCACGGCCAGCGGTGTCATCGAACGGGCG
>CAIPUP010000197.1 GCA_903868285.1 uncultured beta proteobacterium | reverse complement strand
GGATCAACAAAATCAATGTGCCAGCCACTCATTCAAACCTCGCCCAGTCAGACGCAGCAAGGCTTCACGATATTTCTCCGAGGTGCGGGCGATCACTTCCTGCGGCAGGCGCGGACCCGGCGGGGCCTTGTTCCAGTCCAGAGTCTCGAGGTAATCGCGCACATACTGCTTGTCGTAAGACGGCGGGCTGATGCCAGGGCGCCAGGCGTCGGCCGGCCAGAACCGCGACGAATCGGCAGTGAGCGCTTCATCGATCAGCAGCAGTTGATCGTTCTCGTCCAGGCCGAATTCGAACTTGGTGTCGGCAATGATGATGCCGCGGCCGGCGGCATAGTCCACCGCCTGCCGGTACAACTCGAGACTGACCTTGCGCACCTGCTCGGCCAGGGGCTGACCGATCTTGGCCGCCATCTGATCAAAGGAAATATTCTCGTCATGGTCGCCCACCTCGGCCTTGGTGGCCGGGGTGAAGATGGGCTCGGGCAGGCGGTCGGCCTGTTGCAGGCCCGCGGGCAGCGCAATGCCGCACACCGCACCGGACTGCTGATAGTCCTTCCAGCCCGATCCGATGAGATAGCCACGCACCACGGCCTCGATCGGCAAGGGCCGCAGACGGCGAACCACCACCGCCCGACCAGCCACCTGGGGCCGTTCCTCGGCGCTGACCACCGACTCGGGGCTGCGACTGCTGAGGTGATTGGGCACCACAGCACCCAGCCGATCGAACCAGAAATTTGCCATTAAATTCAATACCTTACCTTTGTCTGGTATGGCGTCAGGCAAAACCACATCAAAGGCCGACAGGCGGTCAGTGGTGACGATCAGCAGATGCTCGGCATCCACGGCGTAGATATCGCGCACCTTGCCGCGGGACAGAAACGGCAGGCTCTTGATGCTGGTTTCGAACAGGGCGGTAGTCATGATGGCTTGGCTCGGTTGCGTGCAGGGGTTTCGTGAAGGGGTTGCGGGCTAGGCGTATGAAACGCGGGCTGAAAACACCGCGCCCCCGGTCGAGACCAGGGGCGCCAATGAAAGTTCAGCGGAACGATCAGTGCTGTGCTTCAAGGGAATTCAAGCTGCGGTCTTCTCCATCGTCGCCTGATATTGACCCAGCGCAGCCATGCCATTCATGCGCGCACGATGCAGCAACGCGGCCTGCGCTGCCGGCACATTCGCCGGCGCACCCTTCCAGGCCTTGAGCGAGGGCTGTTGCAAGGCGCGACCGTAGGAGAAGGTCAGTGCCCAGGGGCCACCGCCCAGACGGTTCATCGCATCCAGATGGGCACTGGCCAGTTCATCGCTCTGACCACCCGACAGAAACGCAATGCCGGGCACCGCTGCCGGCACGGTGCGCTTGAGCACTGCCAGGGTACGCGCCGCCACTTCCGACACCGATGCCTGCTTGGGGCAATCCTTGCCGGAAATCACCATCGAGGGCTTGAGCACCATCTCCTCCAGCTTGACGCGCTGGCTAGCCAGCGCAGCGAACACCGCCCGCAGCGTGGCCTCGGTCACTGCTTCGCAGCGATCGATGTCATGCGTTCCATCCATCAACACTTCCGGCTCGATGATGGGTACCAAACCCGCTTGCTGACAGATCGCGCCATAGCGCGCCAGAGCATGGGCATTAGCCTCAATGCAGGCCTCGGAAGGAATCTGCGCGCCAATGGTGATCACTGCACGCCATTTGGCGAACTTCGCGCCTAGCTGCACATACTCGGCGCAGCGCTTGGCCAGACCATCCAGACCTTCGGTCACCGTCTCACCCGGGCACAGTGCCATGTCCTTGGCGCCGGCATCAACCTTGATGCCGGGGATCACGCCCTGGCGCTGCAGCAGCACTGGAAAGGGCGTGCCATCGGCTGATTTCTGGCGCAGGGTTTCGTCGTACAGGATCACGCCACTGATGTGCTCGCCCATCGCCTTGGCGGTGAACAGCATGTCGCGATAGGCGCGCCGATGCTCCTCAGTGTTCTCGACCTGTATGCCCTGGAAGCGCTTACCGATCGTGCCGGTGGATTCATCCGCGGCCAGAATGCCGCGTCCGGGTGCAACCATGGCCTGGGCCACCTTGGCGAGTTCGCTCACGACTGGGGTCGACATACGTATGTTCTCCGTGTTCTATCGATTATTG
>CAIPUP010000196.1 GCA_903868285.1 uncultured beta proteobacterium | reverse complement strand
TCACTCGGCCTTGATGCCGGCCTCGCGAATCACGCGCGCCCAGGCGGAGGTTTCGCGCTGAATCTGTGCCGCAAAGGCCTGCGGCGTATTTGCCACCGCAGTCAGCCCCTGCGCCTCCAGTCGCGCCGACACATCCGGCAGCACCAGAATGGCGGCGATCTCGCGCTGTATCGCCTGCACCACCTCGGTCGGCGTGCGCGCCGGCACCATGGCACCGTACCAGGACGGGATATCCATCTCCTTCAGTCCGCCCTCGATCAGGGTTGGCACCTCGGGCGCCGTGGCCGAGCGGCGCGCAGTGGTGACGGCAATGGCGCGCAGCTTGCCGGCACGCACCTGCGGCATGAGCGTGGGCACAGCACCGAACATCATGCTGATCTGTCCGCCAATGAGATCCTGCATCGCCTGGGTCGTGCCTTTGTAGGGAACGTGCACGATGTCCACGCCAGCTTCACGCTTGATCAGTTCGCCGATCAGATGCAGGCTGGCCCCGATGCCGGGCGAGCCATAACTGAGCTTGCCGGGATTGGCACGGGCATAGGCCAGCAGTTCGCGCAGATCGCGCGCCGGCACTTGCGGATTCACCACCAGCATATTGGAGGCATAGGCGATCAGCGTCACCGGCGTGAAGTCGCGATCCCAGTTGAACGGCAGATCCTTGATCAGCGTGGCATTGATGGTGATATTGCCCTGCGGCACGAACAGCCAGGTGTAACCATCGGCCGGCGACTTGGCCACGGCATCAATGCCGATATTGCCGGCACCACCGGGACGGTTATCCACCGTCACGGCCTGCCCGGTACGCAGCTGGAATTTTTCCGCCACGGTGCGCGCCAGCACATCAATCGGACCACCGGGCGGAAAGGGGGCAATCAGACGCACCGGTCGTGCCGGCCAACTCTGCGCTGACGCGATCGTCGCCAGCAACCAAAGCGGCAACAGCGCCAACCACAACTTGCGCAACAGAAAACGCTGCATAGCCTTACCCCTTGCGAATACATGAACGAGGCGACCAATATACCAAGTGCCCAGCAAGCACTGCCTGGCGACGGCAATGCAAGCCGGGCACGCCAGTTATGATTCAACGATGTTCGACACCCTGCCTGCACTGCTGCTGTATTTCGGTTTTCTCGCGCTGACCCTGGTGGTGGGCAGTCGCGTGATTCAAGGACCGTGGCTGTTTTTATTGCGCAGCTTCTTTCCCAACTGGCGCTTCTATCACCGTGTCGGCCAGCAGGCGCTGTTGCAATGGCGGGTGCGGCCGCAGGCCGTTCCGGGGCAAGGCGATAGCAAACCCGCACAGGAAGACTGGAGCGCATGGCAAGCGGCACTGCCACGCGCACAGCGGCAACTCTGGCATCTGCTGCATAACCCGAGCGTCAACCTGAAACTGGCAAACCAGAATCAACTCGATCATCTGGTGGCCGATCTGCGTGAGAGCAGCGATGCCAACACCGTCAAAACACTGGTCAGCTACCAGCTGGTGCAGCGCTTGGCGGCACAGGCGGCACAGGCGGCACAGGCAGCCCATGCACTACAGGCAGCGCAGCCGGCCACGATGGTGGCGACTTCTCACTGGCAGTTCCGGGTACTGCTGCTGCCGCCCTACACCGCGCTGATCAACGACGGCAACCTGCTGCAAGCCGATGCCGATCCGCATGCGGTATTGACCTCACCCGCCTTGCCCTGGCAACGCGCATGAGCCTGTTCGAACTCACTGCCGTCGCCGACCTGATGCGGGACCTGGCCAACGCCCAACTGGCACTGGCCTGGCTATGCGCGCTCAGCCTGCTGGTGCAAAGCCTGGAGTTCTGGCGTCTGCTGCCGGCGCAGCAGGACAGCGGCGTATGGCGCTGGTCGATCCAGCGTGCCGATGTGGCGCATGCCCCGGCCTGGCTGCGCCAGGGCTTCGACCTGCTTTATCGACCGGCGTGGTATCGGCTGCATCTGCTGTTGCGCATGCTGGCTGCACTCAGCCTGCCGCTGCTGGGCATCCACCTGGTCAACAGTCTGTTCCTGATGCTGGGCAGCGTGCTGATCCTGATCCGCTGGCGCGGCGCCTTCAATGGCGGCAGCGACTTCATGAGTCTGGTGCTGCAAGGGGGCCTGGTGCTCACGCAACTACTGCAGCCATGGTTGGGCGAAGACCTGGCCTGGCAGGCCGGGCTGTGGTTCATCACCATTCAGGCGGTGACGTCCTATTTCATTTCCGGCGCGGTCAAGCTCGGCTACGCCGGTTGGCGCAATGGTCGCGCCCTGCCCTTCATGCTTGATGGTGGTGTGTATGGACCACTGGCGGGTGACAGCCTGTTACGCCGTCCGTTAATCGCACGCGCTTGTTCCTGGGCATTCATCATTTGGGAATGCGCCTTCCCGCTAGCGCTGTTGCATGCGCCATTGGTGGTGCTGTGGTGCGGCATTGCCGCGCTGTTTCACTTTCTGGTGTTCTGGCACTTCGGGCTGAATCGCTTTTTCTGGGCCTGGTGCGCCAGCTTTCCGGCCATCATGCATTGCGCCGGACGGCTGGGCTGAAACGCAGGTGCTGAACCGCAGGTGCTGAAACGCAGGTGTAGGCCACCGGTGTAGACTGCGCCGCACCGAACCCGCTGGCAAGACCTCCCGCAACACCATCCACCATGCAATCCCGTTACGACTACATCATCATTGGCGCCGGCTCGGCCGGCTGCCTGCTGGCCAATCGGCTCTCGGCCGACCCACACAAGCGGGTGCTGCTACTGGAAGCCGGCGGCAAGGATGACTGGATCTGGTTCCGCATCCCGGTCGGCTATCTGTATTCCATCGGCAACCCACGCGCCGACTGGATGTTCAAGACCGAAGCGCAAACCCATCTCAATGGCCGCAGCCTGCACTATCCGCGTGGCAAGGTGCTCGGTGGCTCCTCGGCCATCAACGCCATGATCTACATGCGCGGCCAGGCGCGCGACTATGAACGCTGGCGCGATGCCGGCCTGGCGGGCTGGGGCTGGCAGGATGTGCTGCCTTACTTCATGCAGCATGAAGACTACTGGCGCGGCGCATCACCCAACGCACCCGCCACCCATGCCGCCGGCGGCGAATGCAGTGTTTCGGCGCAACGTGTGCGCTGGGACATCCTGGATGCCTTTCGCGATGCCGCAGCACAGAGCGGTATTCCGCGCATCGACGACTTCAACAGTGGCGATAACGAAGGTTCCTCGCCCTATGAAGTGACCCAGCGTAACGGCTGGCGCTGGACCTCGGCGCGCGGCTTTCTCGACCCGGTACGCCATCGCTCCAATCTGCGCATCGAAACCGGCTGCCTGGCAGATCAATTGCTGTTTGACAGCACAAGCCCTCATGGCGGCAAACCGCGCTGCAACGGCGTGCGCTGGAACCAGGACGGTCAACAGCACACCGCACAATGCAACGACAGCGGCAGCGTGGTGCTGTCGGCCGGTGCCATCGGCTCACCGCAGTTGTTGCTGCGCTCGGGTATCGGCGCAGGCGACGCGCTGCAGGCGCTGGGCATCCCGACCCGCTTGCATCGACCGGGCGTGGGCCAGAACCTCATCGATCATCTGCAAGTGCGGCTGATCCATCAGGTCAGCGGTGCACGCACCCTGAATACCGTCTATCACAGCCTGTGGGGACGCCTGGGCATGTTCATTGACTACGCCCTGCGTCGCAGCGGACCGCTCAGCATGGCACCGGCACAACTCGGCCTGTATGCCCGATCCAACGCACAACAAGAGCGCGCCAATGTGCAGTTCCATGTGCAGGCGCTTTCGCTGGATCGTTTCGGCACGCCATTGCATCGCTTCCCGGCCATCACCACCAGTGTCTGCAATGCCCACCCCACCAGTCGCGGCCAGGTGCGATTGCGCGACCCGCATCCGACCTCGGCCCCGATCATTGATCCGAACTATCTGTCCACTGCCGCCGATCAGCAGGTGATCGTCGATGCGCTGCGCCTGGCGCGACGCATCCTGGCGCAGCCGGCGCTGGCACGCTACCAGCCGCAGGAGATGCTGCCCGGACCGTCCACCAGCGATGACGATGCCGCGCTGCTCAAAGCCGCCGCGGAAATCGCGCTGACCATTTTTCATCCGGTGGGCACCGCCCGCATGGGGCTCGAGGACGATGCCATGGCAGTGCTGGATGCACGATTGCGTGTCATCGGCATCGATGGCCTGCGTGTCATCGATGCCTCGGCCATGCCCGATATTCCCTCGGGCAACACCGCCGCTGCCAGCATGATGATTGCCGAGAAAGGCGCGGCCATGCTGCTGGCGGATCACGCTCCCTGACCGATCGACCCCAACCCTTGAACAGAACCGCTACTGCAGTCATCGCTGAAGGAGGAAAGCATGTTTCTCAACAATCACTGGTATGTCGCTGCCTCGGACACTGAAATCGGCCGTACCCCGCTGCGTCGCCTGCTGTTGAACCAACCGGTGGTGATGTATCGCACCCTGGACGGCAAGGCCGTGGCGCTGGAGGATCGCTGTGCCCATCGCCACCTGCCGCTGTCCATGGGCCGCCTGGATGGCGATGTGCTGGAGTGCGCCTATCACGGTGCGCGCTATGACTGCAGCGGCAAATGCATCAAGGTGCCGGGTCAGTCGCAGGTGCCGCCACAGGCGCAGGTGAAAAGCTATCCACTGGTGGAGCGCTATCACTGGCTGTGGATCTGGATGGGCGATCCGGCGCTGGCCGATCCCAGCAAGATCACCGACTATCACTGGCTGGACGATCCAAACTGGGGTGCGCGCACCGCCTATCTGCATGTCAAGGCCAACTGGCAGCTGATTGTCGACAACCTGCTCGATCTCACCCATCTGGCCTATGTCCACAAAACCACCATCGGCAACGATGCACTGGTGGAAAAGGCCGAGGTCAAGGTCACCCGCAGCGACAACAATGTGGTGGTGACACGCTGGACAATCGATGCCGAAGCACCGCCCACCTTTGTCAAGGCCGGCAAGTTCACCGGCCCGGTGGATCGCTGGCAGATCATTGATTTCACACCGCCGGCGTTTCTTCGGCTGGATGTCGGTGCAACGCCCACCGGCACCGGTGCGCCGCAGGGCACACGGGTCGGCGGCATCGGCATGCGCAACCTCAATGCCATCACGCCCGAGACCGAGAACACCAGCCATTACTTCTGGGGCCAGGCGCATGACTTCGATGTCAACAACCCGGCCACCAGCGAGATGCTGCTGGGACAACTGCGCACCGCCTTCATGGAAGACGTTGGTGTGTTCGAAGCCCAGCAACGCAATATGGAGCTGTGCCCGGATGCACCGCAGTTCGAGATCAATGCCGATGGCGGACTGATGGCAGCACGCCGCATCATCCAGCGTCTGGCGGGCGAGGAGCAGGCGCCGCGCGGCTGAGCAATAGCGTTGACATCATTCGACATTTCCATTAAAGTCGAATGATGGAAAATAAAGCCGCAGTACGCGCCTTCCTGGCCCTGGGTCAGGAAACCCGTCTCAACATATTCCGCCTCATCGTGCAGCGCGGCGATACCGGTCTGTGTCCGTCGCAGCTGCAAGAGCTGCTTGGCGTTCCCGGCGCCACGTTGTCGTTTCATTTGCGCGAGCTGTGCGCGGCCGGCCTGCTGCTGGTACAGCGACAGAGCCGCAATCTGGTGTATCGCGCTGATGCCGACTTCACCCAGTCCTTGCAGGGCTTCCTGATCGAAAACTGCTGCGGCGGCCAGGCCTGCGAGCTCAGCGCCCGAACCCCAGCACGAACCCCAGCCCGCCCCGCAGCTCGCCACCCCGCCACCCCAGCCATGAAAGCGCGCCGGACAACATGACCCACCCTGCACATGACGCACGCAACATCCTGTTTCTTTGCACCGGCAACTCCGCCCGCTCCATTCTGGGCGAGGCGGTGGCCACGCTGGAATCGAAGGGACGCCTGATCGGCTGGTCGGCCGGCTCGACACCCACCGGGCGGGTGCATCCAATTGCTGCCGAACTGGTGACGCGTCTGGGCTATCCGCAGCACAAGCTGCGCTCCAAGCGCTGGGATGAATTCGCCGCAGCCGACGCACCGCAGATGGACATCATCATCACCGTGTGCGACAACGCCGCCGGCGAGGTGTGCCCGATCTGGCCCGGCCATCCGGCCACTGCACACTGGGGCTTCCCCGATCCGGCCGCCGTGCAAGCCAGCGAGGCGGCACAACGCCAGGCCTTTGCCGAGGTGCTGCAAGGGCTCACCCAACGCGTGCGCATGCTGCTCGCACTGATCGAGAAGAACCCAGAAAAATTCCAAAATAAACAAGAACTTAG
>CAIPUP010000195.1 GCA_903868285.1 uncultured beta proteobacterium | reverse complement strand
GCTGCGGGATCTCGATTGGCTGGGGCTGGTGAAACTGGGGGCAAGCTTTTTTACGCTGGAAAAACTGGCGCGCTGCCACGGCGTACCCAATCCGGCGATGTGCGCCCAGATGCGTGGTGAAACCCTGCCGCAATTCCTGCAAACCCGGCGTGTGCCGGGGGCGATGTAACTCGGCACTAGAGGCGCGGTCATGGCACGCATCATTGGCGGCATTGGCACTTCACACACACCCACCATCGGCATTTCGTTTGACAAGGGCAAGCAACAAGACCCGGACTGGAAGCCGCTGTTCGACGGCTATATCCCGGTGGTGCAATGGCTGGAGCAACACAAACCTGACGTGCTGGTGTTCTTCTACAACGATCACGGCACCTCGTTCTTTTTTGATCACTACCCGACCTTTGCTGTGGGATTGTCCGAGCAGCATGTGGTGGCCGATGAAGGCATGGGGCTGCGACCGCTGCCGCCGGTAGCCGGACATCCGGCACTCGGCCGCCACATCACCGAGAGCCTGATCAACGCCGAATTCGATCTGTCGGTGTTCTCCGATATCGCCGTCGACCATGGCGTGTTCTCGCCGCTATCGGTACTGTGGCCCGAGCACAAGACTGGCTGGCCGGGCGCAGTGCTGCCGATCGAGATGAATGTCATCCAGCATCCGATGCCCACGCCACGGCGCTGCTACAAACTGGGCCAGGCCATGCGCACCGCGATCGAGTCCTATCCGGAAGATCTGAAGGTGGTGGTGGTGGGCACTGGTGGCCTGTCGCATCAGATGCAGGGTGAGCGTGCCGGCTATAACGACGAGGCCTGGGATCGCGAATTCCTGCGCCTGATACACAGCGACCCGGAACAACTGGCCTCGATGCGGCATGCCGATTTCATCCAGCGCGGTGGCACCGAAGGCGCCGAGATCATCATGTGGCTGGCCATGCGTGGTGCGCTGTCATCACAAGCCAAACTGCTGCACCAAAACTATTACCTCGCCATGACCTGCGCCTGGGGTCTGTCACTTTGGGAAGAACCTGTCTAATGCCTCGCCATCACGATTTCGTTCCGCACGGCGTCATTCCAGCGGTACTGCTGCCGTTCTTCGACGATCTGTCCATTGATGAAGCCTCCTACCGCTCACATCTGCGCGATGTCTGTGCGGTGCAGGGTCTGGCTGCGATCACCACCAACGCCCATTCCACCGAGGTCGGTTCCTGCACCCCGGACGAACAGCGCCGGGTGCTGGAGATCACCATGGATGAAGTGGGCGATCGTATGCCCATCGTCAATGGCATCTATGCCGAGGGCAGCCTGGAAGCGGCACGGCTGGCCAAGGCCGCAACCGCCGGTGGCGCCTCGGCCCTGCTGGTGTTTCCGCCCGGGCCCTTCACCATGGGACAGCGGCCGGAAATGGCGGTGGAACACTTTCGCCGCATCGCCGATGCCAGCGAGCTGCCGCTGATCGCCTTTCAGTACCCGTTGGCCGGTGGCCAGGGCTATCCCATGGCCACGCTGGAGAAGATCATCGCCGCCGTGCCCAGCCTGCGTGCCATCAAGGACTGGATCTCCAGCCCGCCGCTGCACGACCGGCACATCCGCCATCTGCAGAACCTGCCGCGTCCGGTGAACGTGCTGAGCACGCACAGCGCCTGGCTGTTTCCCTCGCTGGTGCTGGGCTGTAACGGTCTGCTCTCGGGCAGTGGCTCGGTCATCGCCGATCTGCAGGCGCAGCTGTTCCGTGCGGTGCAGGGCAACGATCTGGCCGGTGCCAGGGCGCTGCATGCCCGCATCACCCTCACCGCCGAGGTGTTCTATGCCGATCCCTGGGTGGACATGCATAACCGCATGAAGGAAGCGCTGGTACTGATGGGTAAGCTGCCGCGCGCCGTGGTGCGTCCGCCGCTGGTGAAGATACCGGCCGAGGAGATCGCCCGCATCCGCACGGCGCTCATCGCAGCCGGGCTGCTGGCCGCGTAAATATATCGTAACCTATTGATTTTAAACGATTTTTTAAAAATCGTTTAAACTTGTGTCGGTGGCGTGCGCACGACGATGCCATCCAGCGCCGGCGACATCACGATCTGGCACGACAGACGGCTCTCGGCGCGCCGTTCGCTGGTGGCCGATTCCAGCATGCCGTCCTCGGGCGCCTGCATCGCTGGCAGCAGCGCCAGCCAGGGCGCATCGACATAGACATGGCAGGTGGCGCACATCTGCGAGCCACCGCATTCACCCAGAATGTCCGGCACGCCCGACAGAATGGCGGCATGCATGAGCGAAGTGCCATCCGGAATGTCCAGTGTCTGGCTGCTGCCGTCGTGTGCGATGAAAGTGACCATACCCATACAGCTTTTGCTCCTCAGGATTTTTTCCGGCTGACTGCCCGCGCGCCAATCTTCTTCAGGCCGCCTCGACCGCCAGCGGCAAGGCGTCGAACCCGCGCAGGGTGTTGTTGTAACGCGGCCGAGTCGGACCGACCAGTTCGATGTTCGATACGCGCCGCGCCAGTTCGCTCAGCAACACCTCGGTTTCCAGGCGCGCGATCATCTGCCCGATACAACCATGGATGCCGCCGCCAAAGCCCATGTGTCCGGCGGTTGGACGGCTGATGTCAAAGCGCTCCGGGTCCGGCCAGCGCAAGGGATCGCGGTTGGCCGCCCCCACCGACAGAAACACCTTGCTGTTGGCCGCGATCGGTACGCCGGCCAGAGTGGTGTCACGCGTGGTGGTGCGAAAGTAGGACTGAAACGGCGACTCGTAGCGCAGCACTTCCTCGAATGCCGAGCGCGCCAGCGCCGGATTGGCATGCAGCTTTTGCCATTCGCCCGGATGCAGCGCGAAGCACCACAGCGCATTGCCGATGGCATTGACCGTGGTGTCGACCCCGGCCGAGAGAAACGAACGCACCAGGATCGGCGCTTCTTCCAGCGCTATCTGCCCGGCATCGACGGCGTCATAGACCTGCTGACCGAGCTTGCCGGGCTTGAGGTTTTCGCGCAGGTAGGCGGTGCTGATCCAGGCTTGCACCGCCTCGGCGTTGCGCATGCATTCATCAAAGATGGCGTTGCGTGGGCCGAAGCCGTTGAACACCATCGCACCATAGGGCAGCAGATGTTCGCGGCCGTGCTCGGTCAGGCCGACCGCCTCGGGAAACACGTTCAGGATGTAGGGCTCGGCCAGTTCGCTCACGCCATCGAAGCGGCCGCGCTCGAGCACCGCATCGACACGCAGTACCGCCTCGCGCTCGAAATCCTCGCGCAGGCGGCGCAGATTGGCCGGCGAGAGCACCTTGCTGACCACGGCGCGGCGCTGGGTATGCAGCGGCGGATCGGCCTCCAGCAACAGGCTGGGCTGGCGCCAGTGGCCCTCGGTCTTGAGATTGCCGATGCCAACACCGGCCGAGGAACAATAGGTGGCGGCATCGGCCAGCACCTCGTTCATTTCCTTGTGCCGGCCGGTGCCCCAGCAATCCAGCGAGCGCAGGCGCACCAGCGGCCCGGCCTCGCGCAACTGCTGATGGAACGGATAGGGATCGGTGAGATAAGCGTGACAAAAGGGGTCAATGTCCGACTCTGGCGGGCTGTCGATCATGTCCTCTCCCCTTCTACAAAACAGCAAAAAGTCTGCAACAATCCGGCGCTTGCATG
>CAIPUP010000194.1 GCA_903868285.1 uncultured beta proteobacterium | reverse complement strand
TGGTACAACGCGCACGAAATCGATTTGCAGCTGGCCGAGCGGGTGGCCGAGAACCGTATCAACATCGTGCTGGCACGACGTGCCGATGCGCCGGTGCAGCGCGGCTCGGCCATCGTGGCTGCACTGCCCTACCCGAGCGAGCCGCACTGGAAACTGCGCTCACCGGATGTGATCGAAGCTGCGCTGGATGCCGACTTCGTGCTGGCCGGCGTCAACCTCGCTGCCACCGCCGACAAGACCGTGGCACCACACGGCTGCGATCTGTTTGCCAGTGCTGCGCATGCGGCCTATGGCTTGCTGGCCGGCACCGTTACCCAAGACTGCTGAGACATCATCATGGCCTTTCACGACCTGCGTGCCTTCATCGAACAGGTGCGCCAGCACAGCTGCCTGCGCGATGTGCACGGCGCTGCGCGCGAACTGGAGATCGGCGCCATCACCGAAGTGGCCGCCGGCATGGCCTCGCCACCGGCGCTGCTGTTCGATCGCATTCCTGGCTATGCCCCGGGCTATCGCGTGTTCACCAATCCGCTCATGGCACCCGAGCGCGCAGCCATGGCGCTCGGCCTGGACCCCAACCTGCACCCCTTGCAGGCCTTGCGTGGCTGGATGAAAAAACGTCAGGGCATGCAGGCAGTGCCGCCGCGGCTGGTGGATAGCGCCGATTGGTTACAGCACCGTTTTCATGCCGAGCGTGCCGGCGAGCTGGATCTGATGCGCATCCCGGCGCCGCGCTGGCATCGGCATGATGGTGGTGCGTACATCGGCTCGGGCAGCATCGTGGTGATGCGTGACCCGGACAACGGCTGGGTCAATGCCGCCATTTATCGGGTGCAGGTGCATGGGCCGGCACGCGTCACCATCCAGTTTGATCATCTCGGTCGGCACGGTGCTGTGATCGCACGCAAGTACTGGGATGCCGGCAAAGCCTGTCCGGTGGCGGTGATCAGTGGTGACGATCCGGCGCTGTTCGTGGCCGGTTTCGAAGCCCTGCCCGAGGGCATGAGCGAATTCGATTTCGCCGGTGCCATTCGGGGCCAGGCGATGGACGTGATGCCCGGTCCGATCACCGGCCTGCCGATACCGGCGCATGCCGAAATCGTGTTCGAGGGCGAACTGCTGCCGATGCAGCAAGAGAGCCTGCCCGAAGGTCCGTTTGCCGAGTTCACCGGCTACTACGCGGCCGATCAGCGTCCCGGACCGGTGATGGCCGTCAAGGCGCTGTATCACCGCGACGACCCTATCCTGCTGGGTTCGCCGCCGCTCAAGCCGCCGCGCTTTCATGTCGGACTGCCGTTTCGCGCTGGTGGCATCTGGGCCAATCTGGAGGCGGCCGGCATCTCGGACATCACCGGCGTGTGGCAGCATGTGTCTTCGCTCATGACGGTGATTGCCTTGCGCCAGCGCTACGACGGTCATGCCCGGCGCGCTGCCATGATTGCCGCCGGCAATGCCTACATGGGGCGGCTGGTGGTGGTGGTGGATGAGGACATCGATCCATCCAACATGAATGATGTGATGTGGGCCATTGCCACGCGCTGTGAGCCGTCCGAGTCGGTGGACATCCTGCGGCGTGGCTGGAGCTCGGCGCTGGACCCGCGCATCTCGCCGCAGGACAAGGCCGATGGCGTGTCGTCGAATTCGAAAATGATCATCGATGCCTGCCGTCCCTGGACCTGGCGCGAGTCGTTTCCCCAGCCCTCGGCCTTGTCGATCGATGAGGCGCGTGCAGTGCACGACAAATGGCGCCAAGTGTTGGAGGGTGGCGCCACGCAGGCAGGCAAGGCATAACGTATGGTGCGTATTGCGTTGAGCGCCGAAGTTAACCCCGAAGTTAACCCCGAAGTTAACTACATAGCGAGAGATGCACACTCGCTGAACAACAGGATCAAACGAGGAGAGAGATGATGCAAAAGCTGAGAGCAGGTGTTGTAACCCGGGTGCTGGCCGTTGCTGCATTGACAGGTCTGACGCTGCTGGGGGCCGTGTCAGTCCAGGCGCAGTCGCAGCCGCAGAATGCGGCACAGAACTGGCCCAGCAAGCCGGTGATGCTGATGGTCGGCAGTCTGGCGGGCAGCGCGCCCGAGGTGTACGCGCGCACGGTGAGCGAGCCGTTGTCGCGCATTCTCGGCCAGCCGGTGCTGGTGGAGGTGCGGGCCGGGGCCAATGGCAACGTCGCGGCCGAATTTGTCGCCAGTGCACCCGCCGATGGCTATGCCATCTGGATTCCGGCCCAGTCGCAGATCGAGATCAACCCCAGTGCCTACGACCAGCTGCGCTGGAAGCCATCGGATTTCACCGGCGTGATCAAGGGTGGTGAGGCACCGCTGGTGCTGGTGGTGCATCCCTCGGTGCCGGCACGCAACCTGGCCGAGCTGGTGGCCTGGGTCAAGGCCAATCCGGGCAAGGTGTCCTATGCCTCGTTCAGCCCGGGCACCACCTCGCATTTCGCCGGCTATCAGCTCAATGAGCGCTACAACCTTGACATGACCCACATCACCTTCAAGGGCTCGGCACCCCAAATACAGAACCTGCTGGGCGGGCATGTGCCGCTGGGCTTCTCGCAGATTCAGACCGGCCTGCCGCATATCCGCGACAGCAAGCTGATGCCGATCGCCACCACCGGTGCCACACGCTGGCGTCAATTGCCGGAGGTGCCGACCCTGGTCGAGCTCGGGCTGAAGGATATGGTCACCACCACCTGGTTCGGCATGATGGTGCGCAGTGCCACGCCGCCTGACATCCTGGCCAAGATCGTATCGGCCGCCAAGCGCGTACATACCGATCGCAATGTGAAAGAGAAGCTGGAGCAGGCTGGTTTTGATGTACCGGCTACGGCCGATGCTGAATTCAATGAAGGCATACGCAATGGCCTGGCGCGCTGGGCCAAGACGGTCAAGGCCACTGGCTTCAAGGCGGCGAACTGAGGCCTGATGCGGCTGGACTGCGGGTCAATGGTGCCTCGACAGCGGGGCATCCAGGTCAATGTCCAGCTGCACCTGGGTCGGATCGTCCGCTGCATAGCGCATGCGAAAACCCAGGGTGCGTCCCAGCGTGAGCATGCGGTCATTCACCCGCAGCACGCTGCCATTCATGCGCCGATAGCCAGCCTCGCGTGCCGCTTGCATCAGTCGCGTCATCAGCAGGTGGCCGATGCCGTGGCCTTGCATGGCATCGCCGATGGCCAGTGCAAATTCGCATGAGTCACGATCCGGATTGGGCGAGTAGCGCGCCACCCCCAGCATGCGTTCGCCGCCGTCGGTGCCAGTGCTGGTCGCGGGCAGTGGTTGCAGCGCCAGCAAGGCCAGTTCGCGGTCATAGTCGACCTGGGTCAGACGCGCCAGCATGCTGGCCGAGAGTTCGCGCGAGGGCGTGAAAAAGCGCAGGTAGCGCGAGTGATCCGACAAGCTTTCGACGAAAGCGCGCTCCATCGGCGCATCTTCCGGACGGATCGGGCGCAGCCGCAGGCGTGTGCCGTCGGCCAGCTGTTCCTCGCTCTCCAGGCTGGGCGGGTAGGGGTGGATCGCCATATGCGAGAAATGCCGGCTGTAGTGACCATCGGCGATAAAGCGCTGCGGATTGATCACCACCCGGGCATCCAGTCCGATCACGCCCTGGTCATCGGCCAGCAGAGGGTTGATATCCATCTCCGACAGCCAGGGCAGGGCGCAGGCCATCTCCGACACGCGTAACAGCACATCAACGATGTCTTCGCGCCGCGCTGCCGGGATGTGCCGATAGGCCGCGAGCAGGCGCGCGATGCGGGTACGGCTGATCAAGTCCTCGGCCAGCAGGCGGTTCAGCGGCGGCAATCCGAGACTGGCATCGCCCAGCAGTTCCACCGCGACACCACCGGAACCAAAGCTGATCACCGGGCCGAATACGGCATCGGTGACCAGGCCGATCATCAGCTCGCGACCGAAGCGCTTGCTGATCATCGGCTGCAGCACCACAGCGTCGATATGCGCTTGCGGACGCTGTGTGCTGACGTCGCGCAGCAGCGCCGGATATTCGCGTTGCAGGCTGTCGCGATCGCGGATGTTCAGTCGCACGCCCTGGACATCGGATTTGTGGCTGATGTCGCGCGACAGGATCTTGATGACCAGCGGATAGCCGATGTCCTCGGCCTGTTGCAAGGCCTGCTCCAGACTGTTGGCAATTCGCGACTGCGGCACTGGAATGCCGAACAGCGACAGCAGGGCCTTGGACTCCGGTTCGCTCAGCAGGGTGCGTCCTTCGGCAATGGCGCCGGCGGCCAGTGCATGCGCCTGTTGCAGATCGACATGTCCATTCAGCGGCAGCGGTGGCGGCACTTGCATCAGCATCTGCTGTGCCCGGCGATAGTCCGCCAGTGCCGCAAAGGCGCTGACCGCCGGCTCGGGCTGCTGGAAGATGGGCAGCCCGCCGCGCTCGGCCAGGTCGCGCCCGGCAGCAATTTCCTGTTCGCCCAACCAGCCGGTGATCACCGGCTTGGCGCTGTTGGCAGCGGCCGCCAGGATGGCCTGCGCAGCGTCCTCGGAGGACAGCACGCGCTGCGGGCAAAACAGCGTCAGCACGCCATCCACCGCCGGATCGGCCAGCACCGGCGCCAGCGCTGCACCCAGTCGCGCCGCCGTGGCATCGCCCAGGACATCGACCGGATTGCCATGCGACCAGGGCGCGGGCAGCACAGCATTGAGCGCGTTCAGGGTGGCGCTGCCCAGTTGCGCCAGCTCCACGTGGACATCGGCGGCGAAGTCGGCCGCCATCGCGCCGGGTCCGCCGCCATTGGTAACGATGGCCAGGCGGTTGCCCTGCGGCAGGCGTCCGCTGCCGATCAGGCGTGCGGCAAAGAACAACTCGGCATAGGTGGCCACCCGTACCACGCCGCAGCGGCGCAGCGCGGCATCGAAGACCGCGTCGTTGCCGACCAGGGCGCCGGTATGGCTCATCGCTGCGCGCGAGCCGGCCAGATGGCGTCCGGCCTTGAGAATCACGATCGGCTTGGAGCGGGCTGCCGCACGCAGTCCGCTGATGAAGCGGCGTGCGTCATGTATGCCTTCGACATACAGCAGGATGGATTGCGTGGCGCTGTCATGCAGCAGGTAATCAAGGATCTCGCCGAAGTCGACATCGATGCCGGCACCCATGGACACCACACTGGAGAAGCCCACCCCGGCGGCACAGGCCCAGTCCACCAGCGCGGTGGCGATGGCCCCGGACTGCGACACCAGCGCCATGCTGCCGGGCAGGGCCTGGCTGCGGGCAAAGCTGGCATTGAGGCCGATCGATGGCCGCATGATGCCAAGGCAATTCGGGCCGACCAGACGCACCTGACTTTGCTGTGCCGCCTGATGCACCTGTTGCTCCAACAGTCGCCCGGCCGGGCCGGTTTCGCCGAAGCCGGCCGAGAGCACCACGGCATTGCGGATGCCGGCCGCGCCGGCATCGCGGATGACCTGTGCCACGGCCGCCGCCGGTGTCGTCACCACCACCAGATCGACCGCGCTGCCAATGTCACCGAGGCCTGCCACACAGCGCAGGCCGGCCAGCAGATTGTGTCGCGGGTTGACGGGATGGATTGCTCCCTGGAAGCCAGATTTCTGAATGTTTTCAAGAACATAGCGACCCAGGCTGCCAGCACGGTCGCTCGCCCCCACGAGCGCCACCGAGGCCGGGGCGAACAGGGCTTGCAGATAGTGGCGGTTCATGGTGCGTTCCGTAAGCTCGACGAACAGGCATGGTAACGCGCGCGCAGTGACAGGATGTGGATGCTGCGCAGGGGTGGTTGATCCATGTCAATGCCATGCCGCGGTCGCGCGGCAAAATGCCGTCATGCAAGGTAACGAGCAACACTGTTTTCACTGCGGACTGGACTTG
>CAIPUP010000193.1 GCA_903868285.1 uncultured beta proteobacterium | reverse complement strand
CTGCTGCCGCAACCTCAGCACCGGCGTACCCTCGGTCATCATCGAATACGGCACCGACACCACCCGCACCATCGCCAGCCTGATCTTCTCGGGCACCTCGGCCCGCTGCAAGGACATCAACTTCATCTTCTCGCATGGTGGTGGGTCGCTCAGCGCCATGACCGAACGCTTCGCGGTGCAGGTGGTTTCGTTCCCGCCGTTCAAGCAGCGCGGCTTCACCGGCGAGAGCGTGATGAACGAAATCAAGCGCTTCTATTACGACACCGCCCAGGCCGCCAACCCGATTGCCATGGCCTCGCTCACCAAGATGGTCAATATCTCGCAGATCGTATTCGGTACCGACTACCCCTATCGCACCGGTGAGGAACATGTGAAAGGACTGGCACCGATCTTCAGCGCCAGCGAACTGCGCGCCATCGACCGCGAGAATGCGCTGCGCATCTTGCCGGCGCGCTGGAGGAATGCTTGAGCTGATCTCAGACTGAAAGCCCTGCAATCAACAACGGGTGCGCAAGCACCCGTTGTTTTTTCAGCGGCGGGTAATGGCAACTTGCCTCAACACCTACCCCCGCCGCAGCACCAGCCAGGTACCCAGCAGGATGATCGCGCCGCCACTGGCCATGCCCGGGGTGAGCGACTCTCCCAGCAGCAGCACCGCCCACAGCACGCCGAAGGCCGGCATGAGAAAGGTCACGGTGAGGGCGCGGGTCGGGCCGAGATCGCGAATGAGCCGGAAGTAAAACAGGTAGGCCAGCGCATTGCACAACAAACCGAACAGCAGGCCGATGGCCGCCAGTTGCAGCGTGATGCCCGCCCAGCCGGCAGGTGGTGGCGGCGGCAGCACCAGCAGCAGCGGCGTCAGTTGCAGGCTGGCAAACAGCTGGCTCCAGGCTGCCACGGCATTGGGCGGGGTGCTGGCGGCGTGCTTGCGCACATAGACACCGGCCAGACCGTAACTCATGGCAGCACCGATGCTGGCCAGCACTGCCGGCCAGAACAGCGGCGACTGGCCCAGCACACCGAAGTCCTCGGGACGCGCGATCAGCGTCACACCGGCCACGCCCAGCAGCATGCCCAGTGCCTGCAACCGGCGCAGCCGTTCACCCAGCCACAGCGCCGAGAACAGTGCGCCGAACATCGGTGACAGCGCATTGATGATCACCGTCAGCGAGGCCGGCAGGCTCATGGCGGCAAAGGCATAGAGAAAAAACGGCAGCGCCGAGGTCAGCAACCCGGCCCACAGGTACACCCGCCAGTAGCGCCGCAACTCGGCAGGCAGACCGGCAAAGCGCATCCACAACAACAGCACCAGTCCGCCAACAGTCACACGCACATCGGCGGTGAGTACCGGACCGAAGTGCGGCGCCAGCACACGCATGAACATGAACGAGCCGCCCCACAGCGCGGCCAGTGCCAGCAACCGCGCCAGATCGGCACGACGCATCAGCGGGCGCCGCCCCCGGCCTTGGTGCTGTCCGTGCTTGCTGTTACCGCAGCCGGCACTGGCAGACGCACCGGCATCTTCATGAAGAACACGATGAACTCGGCGCCATCCGGGCAGTAGGCGGTATGCCGGCT
>CAIPUP010000192.1 GCA_903868285.1 uncultured beta proteobacterium | reverse complement strand
TCACACGCCGTTTTTCAACAACTACCGGCCGCAGTTTTATTTCCGCACGACGGACGTGACGGGTTCGGTGGAGTTGCCCGAGGGCACCGAGATGGTGATGCCTGGAGACAACATCAAGATGGTGGTGACGCTGATTGCGCCGATCGCGATGGAGCAGGGCTTGCGCTTTGCGATTCGTGAGGGCGGCAAGACCGTGGGTGCCGGCGTCGTCGCAAAAGTCATCGCCTGACGTTGTAAGTTCATGGCGCTGCCGGCAATCCGTCGGTAGCGCTGCAAGACTGCAGCAACAGGTGACGTTTGTACCCGGCGCGTTTCGGCGCGACGGGGCCGCAGGCCAATAGCTCAACTGGCAGAGCGTCGGTCTCCAAAACCGAAGGTTGGGGGTTCGATTCCCTCTTGGCCTGCCAATAACTCGCAAAGCGCCGCGGCGCATTGTCGCAACGGCGTGGTGGACATGGCTGACAAGATCAAATTTACTGTCGCGCTCGCACTGGTAATCGCGGGCCTCTGGGGTTACTACCAGCTCGCGCAGAGCGCTGCCATCGTGCGCCTGGCGTCGGTAGTGGCTGGTCTGGCTGCGGGCGCTGGCCTGGCTTGGTTCACCGAGGCGGGTCGGCAGTTTTTCGCTTACGCCAAAGATTCGGTGGAAGAGACAAAAAAGGTCGCCTGGCCGTCGCGTAAGGAATCCATACAGACCGCGCTGGCGGTGTTCGGCTTCGTGGTGGTGATGGCGATTTTCCTCTGGTTCACCGACAAGACCCTAGAGTTCCTGATGTACGACTTGCTCCTGGGCTGGAAGAAATAGTGATGACCGAAACCAATACTGCAATGCGCTGGTACGTCGTGCATGCCTACTCCGGCTTCGAGAAGTCGGTGCAGCGGGCGCTCGAGGAGCGTATCCGCCGTGCTGGCATGGAGGCCAGTTTCGGCAAGATCCTGGTGCCGACTGAAGAAGTGGTCGAAATGCGTGGCGGGCAAAAAAATATCTCCGAACGAAAGTTCTTCCCTGGCTATGTGCTGGTCGAGATGGACATGAACGACGAGGCCTGGCACCTGGTCAAAAATACCGCCAAGGTGACCGGATTCGTCGGCGGGGCGCATGGTCGCAAGCCGCCTCCCATCACGGAGAAGGAAGTCAACGCCATCATGCATCAGATGCAGGAAGGCGTTGAGAAGCCCAAGCCGAAGGTGCTGTTCGAGGTTGGCGAGGCGGTACGCGTCAAGGAAGGGCCGTTTACCGACTTCCATGGCAGTGTCGAGGATGTGAATTACGACAAGTCCAAGCTGCGTGTCTCGGTAACCATCTTCGGCCGCGCTACTCCGGTCGAGCTGGAATTTGGCCAGGTAGAGAAAGCTTAAAAAGTTAGTAAGTTGTTGATTTAAAAGCGTTTTTAGTTAGCGTTGTATAACCGGGGAGGGTGCCGCATCGCAAGATGACGGGCCCGTCAGAACCCACAAGGAGAGCCAGCATGGCAAAGAAAGTCATTGGTTACATCAAGCTGCAGGTACCTGCAGGCAAGGCCAACCCGAGCCCGCCGATTGGTCCGGCGCTGGGTCAGCGCGGTTTGAACATCATGGAATTCTGCAAGGCCTTCAATGCCCAGACGCAGAAGGTTGAGCCGGGCCTGCCCCTGCCCGTCGTGATCACCGCATTCCAGGACAAAAGCTTCACCTTCATCATCAAGACGCCGCCAGCGTCGATCCTGATCAAGAAGGCTGCCGGTATCGACAAGGGCAGCAAGACCCCGCACACCGACAAGGTTGGCAAAATTACGCGCAAGCAGGCTGAGGAAATCGCTAAGACCAAGACACCGGACTTGACCGCCTCCGACCTGGAAGCCGCTGTTCGCACTATCGCCGGCAGCGCCCGCTCGATGGGCATCACTGTGGAAGGGCTGTAATCATGGCCAAAATTGCAAAGCGCCAGCAAGACTGGAACAAGCTGCGTGAGTTCAATCGCAACTACGCGCTGCCCGAGGCAATCGGTATCGTCAAGAAAGCCGCCACTGCCAAGTTCGATGAATCGGTCGACTTGGCCGTTAACCTCGGAATTGATGCCAAGAAGTCCGACCAGAACGTGCGTGGCTCGGTGGTGCTGCCTGCCGGTACCGGTAAGTCGGTACGGGTAGCGGTGTTCGCCCAGGGCGACAAGGCGGCGGCGGCCAAAGCTGCTGGCGCCGAAGTGGTCGGCATGGACGACTTGGCTGAAAGCATCAAGGCCGGCAAGATTGATTTCGATGTGGTCATTGCCAGCCCCGACACGATGCGCGTGGTGGGCCAGCTGGGTCAGATCCTCGGCCCACGCGGCCTGATGCCTAACCCCAAGGTGGGTACCGTCACCGCCGATGTGGCGCAGGCGGTCAAGAACGCCAAGGCTGGTCAGGTTCAGTTTCGTGCCGACAAGGGCGGCGTGGTCCAGTGCACCGTCGGTCGCGTTTCCTTCACCCCGGAACAGCTGCAGCAGAACATCGCTGCCCTGGTCGAGGCCTTGAACAAGGCCAAGCCGGCCACCTCCAAGGGTGTTTACCTGCGCAAGGTCTCGGTTTCCAGCACCATGGGTCCTGGCATCCGGGTCGACGTCGGCACTTTTGCTGCGTCTGCCGGTCAGTAAGGACAGAACAGTATCAAAGGAACTTTGGGCTGTCGTTGTGCGCATGGCTGGCGCAACGGCAGGTTGTCAAAGACCGTAGGAGCCGTAACAAGGCAGGCGGTTTAATCGATGGCACGGTGGCAGTGTGCCGCGTCCTACGTAGATGGTGTACCCCAGATACAGGATTTCCTCCTGAATGCAAGGTCGCCGTATCGGAAGGGTGGAGTCGGAACGAAGGTCGAAGCGGTTGCCAGAATTCGGTAATCGAACAAACTGGATGAACGATTCGCTCTCAATTCAACTGGAGGTGGACCTTGGGTCTCAATCTTGACGAGAAGAAGGCGGTAGTCGCCGAAGTCTCCGCGGAAGTCGCGAAGGCGCAGGCGATCGTCGTCGCTGAGTACCGTGGTCTGGAAGTGGGCAACATGACCGAGCTGCGCCGTCAGGCGCGCAATGCGGGCGTGTATCTGCGCGTACTCAAAAACACCCTGGCACGACGTGCGGTGAAGGACACGCCGTTTGAAAAGCTATCCGACCAGATGGTCGGACCGCTGATCTACGGCATGTCATCGGACCCGGTGGCGACAGCCAAGGTGATGAATGAGTTCGCAAAGGCAAACGACAAACTCGTGATCAAGGCGGGCGCTATGCCCAACTCCCTGATCAGCTCTGCCGAGGTCAAAGCGTTGGCAAATATGCCGTCGCGTGACGAGTTGATCGCGAAACTGCTGGGAACAATGCAAGCACCGGTAGCGCAGTTTGTGCGCACCCTCAATGAGGTGCCGAGCCGCTTTGTTCGCACGCTGGCCGCGGTACGTGATGCAAAGTAACAGGCACAGCGGCTGAACGCCGTGCCTCCCGCTTTCTTACCAAACAAGTAACGATTTAATCAGGAGATTTACAAATGGCCGTTTCAAAAGCTGAAATTCTCGACGCAATCGCCGGTATGACCGTGCTTGAGTTGTCCGAAATGATCAAGGAAATGGAAACCAAGTTCGGCGTTTCCGCCGCTGCTGCTGCCGTGGCTGCTGCCCCGGCTGCTGCGGGTGGCGGTGCCGCCGCTGCTGAAGAGCAGACCGAGTTCACGGTCATGCTCCAAGCCGCTGGTGATAACAAGGTCAACGTCATTAAGGCAGTGCGTGAAATTACCGGTCTGGGTCTGAAGGAAGCCAAGGACCTGGTCGATGGCGCGCCCAAAGCCGTGAAAGAAGGCGTGAATAAGGCTGACGCCGACGCCGTGCTGAAGAAGCTGATTGAGGCTGGTGCCAAGGCTGAAATCAAGTAAGGCAGTAAGCATCGCAAGGGCCGGCAGGGAACCGTAAGGGCCCTGCCGGCCGTGCCGCCTCTGGCGACATGAGCTTTACACCGCAATACTGGTTTAACTAGGGTCCAGCTGACAGCACGCATTACTTGTGCACAGCGTGTGCTGTCACCTGAACCCTGCAGGTTTCAATACGGAGCGTCCATGACTGCTGCTACTTATTCCTCGACTGAGAAAAAGCGCATCCGCAAGAGTTTCGCCAAGCGTGCGGCGGTACTTAATGTGCCCTTCCTTCTGGCTACGCAGATCGAATCGTTCGCTGCGTTCCTGCAGGCGACATCGGCGCCAGCGGGAAGAAAGAATGAGGGTTTACAGGCAGCCTTCACCTCGATCTTCCCAATCTCGTCACACTCCGGCAATGCACGGCTGGAATTTGTTTCCTACGCCCTGGGTGAGCCGGCGTTCGATGTCAAGGAATGTCAGCAACGCGGACTGACCTTCGCCAGCCCCTTGCGTGCCAAAGTACGCCTGACCATCATGGATCGCGAAGCCGCCAAGCCGACGGTCAAGGAAGTCAAGGAGCAAGAGGTTTACATGGGCGAGATTCCGCTCATGACCACTACGGGTTCCTTTGTCATCAATGGCACCGAACGCGTCATTGTCAGTCAATTGCATCGTTCCCCCGGTGTGTTCTTCGAGCATGACCGCGGCAAGACGCACAGCTCGGGCAAGCTATTGTTCTCCGCCCGAATCATTCCCTACCGCGGCTCTTGGCTCGATTTTGAATTCGACCCCAAGGACTACCTGTATTTCCGCGTCGATCGCCGTCGCAAGATGCCGATCACCATATTGCTCAAGGCAATAGGCATGACGCCGGAGCAGATCCTCGCTTCGTTCTACGACAGTGAAACCTTCCACCTGACTCAGGCTGGCGCCGACTATGAGCTGGTGCCTGAGCGTTTGCGTGGTGAGGTGGCGCGTTTTGATTTCATCGACAAGTCTGGCAAGACCATTGTTGCCAAAGACAAGCGCATCAACGTCAAGCACATCCGCGATATGGAAGCCGCCGGCTTGAAGCGTATGGGTGTGCCCGATGACTTCCTGCTCGGTCGCGCATTGGCGCATGCCGTTGTGGATACTGACACTGGTGAAGTTCTGGCTAGCGCCAACGACGAACTGACCGAGGAGCTGCTGGAAAAGCTGCGTGCTGCCAGGGTGGATGCGTTTCGTACCATCTACACCAACGATCTCGACCAGGGTAGCTACATTTCGCAGACCCTGCGCATTGATGAAACTGTGGACCAGCTGGCGGCGCGTGTAGCGATCTACCGCATGATGCGTCCTGGCGAGCCGCCAACTGAAGACGCAGTGGAGTCGTTGTTCAATGGCCTTTTTTATGCCGAAGAGCGCTACGACCTGTCGTCCGTGGGTCGGATGAAGTTCAACCGTCGCGCCTATCCGGAAAAGACCGTCGAAAAGTCACCGCAATGGCTACATAACTTTTACGCCAAGGTTGGTCCGCAAGGTGCGCTGGGTAGCAATGTGCTGTCCAACGAGGACATACTCGCGGTCGTTGGCATTCTGGTGGAGCTGCGCAATGGCCGTGGTGATGTGGAC
>CAIPUP010000191.1 GCA_903868285.1 uncultured beta proteobacterium | reverse complement strand
GCGATCTGGCGGCAATACGCCGCGGACTGGCTGTGATCGCCAAGGAAATCGAACAGGGCAAGTTTGTCTGGTCGCTGGAGGCCGAGGACGTGCATCTGAATATCGAGCGCAGGCTGACGGCATTGGTGGGTGAGGCCGGCAAACGGCTGCACACGGCCCGTTCACGCAACGATCAGGTGGCCACCGACATCCGGCTCTGGCTGCGCGATGCCATCGACGAACTGGACCACTTGCTGCAGCAATTGCAACACGCCCTGGCCAGCCTGGCCTCGCAACATGCACACACCGTGATGCCGGGCTTCACCCATATGCAGGTAGCGCAACCGATCAGCTTTGGCCATCACCTGCTGGCCTATGTCGAAATGCTGCAACGCGACCGCTCGCGCCTGGCCGATTGCCGCAAGCGCATGAACCAGCTGCCGCTGGGCGCTGCCGCGCTGGCGGGCACCAGCTTCCCGATCAAACGCGAACTGGTGGCCAAGGCACTGGGCTTTGACGGCGTCTGCGGCAACTCGCTGGATGCGGTGTCGGATCGTGATTTCGCGATTGAATTCACCGCCTGTGCCGCGTTGATGATGGTGCATCTGTCGCGCTTTTGCGAAGAGCTCATTCTCTGGATGAGTCCGCGCTTTGGCTTCATCACCCTGCCCGATCGTTTTTGCACTGGTTCGTCGATCATGCCGCAGAAAAAGAACCCCGATGTACCAGAGCTGGCGCGCGGCAAGACCGGTCGCGTGGTGGGACATCTGATGTCGTTGCTGATGCTGATGAAGTCGCAGCCACTGGCCTACAACAAGGACAACCAAGAAGACAAGGAGCCATTGTTCGACACCGTCGACACACTGCGCGACACCCTATCGATTTTTGCCGCCATGGTGCCGGGGATCAAACCCATCCCCGAGGCAATGCGACGTGCGGCGCTCGAAGGCCATGCCACCGCCACCGATCTGGCCGACTACCTGGTGCGCAAGGGCCTGGCGTTTCGTGATGCGCATGAGGTGGTGGCGCGGGCGGTGCGCTTTGCCGATGACAGGGGCACCGATATTGCGCAACTGACGCTACCGGAGCTGCGTGGCTTCTCCCAGCGCATCGACAAGGATGTGTTCCGATTTCTTACTCTGGAAGGATCGATGGCAGCTCGCAAGCATGCCGGCGGCACCGCCCCGGTTCAGGTGCTGGCGGCGGCGCAACGCGTACTGCGTAGCGGCAAGCCTCGCGCCAACAAACTGAAATCCGCCGGCACCTCGCGCTGATGTACCAGCGCAAACAGCGGTGACGACCCAAGGCCGGCCGCATGGAACTGATCGGCAAGTATGAAGTCGTCAAAAAGCTAGGCGAAGGTGCCACCAGCGATGTCTTCCTGTGCAACGACCCGTTCAATCGACGTGAAGTCGCCGTCAAGCTTGTGTCCAGCCAGCGGCTGCAACAGGGTGGTGACGACAAGATCGCCAGCAAGTTATTTCTGACGGAAGCCTCTTTGGCGGGCAAGCTCTATCACCCGCACATCATCCAGATCTACGATGCGGTGGTGAGTGGCGACCGCTCCTATCTGGTGATGGAATATGTTCCCGGCGGCACGCTCGAGCGCCATTGCCAGAAAGACCATCTGTTGCCCCTGGAAAAAGCCATCGAGATCGTGTTCAAGTGCACACGTGCGCTGCAATTCGCGCAACAGCATGGTGTCATCCATCGCGACATCAAACCGGCCAATATTCTTTTAACCGCCGATGGCGATATCAAAATCACCGACTTTGGCTCGGCCATGCTTTCCAGTACCGAGCAGACGCAGGTGGCTGGCATCGGCTCACCGGCCTATATGTCACCGCAGCAGATCAAGGAACATCCACTCAACCATCAGACGGATATTTACTCGCTTGGGGTGGTGATGTATCAACTGCTCACTGGTGTACTTCCGTTCCAGGCCAGCAACAACTATTCAATGATGTACCAGATCGCAAATACCGAACCGGCGCCGCCGGCCGCACTACGACCGGATTTGCCAGCGCGGCTGGACCAGGTGGTGCGCAAGGCCATGCACAAGGAACTCGAAGGACGTTACCCCAGCTGGGAGGCCTTCAGCATGGATCTGGCCAGCGCCTTTCACAGCGGCAAACGTAGCAGTCAGAAAAGCGGGCTGGGCGAAAGTGAGAAATTCAGCACGCTGCGAGCGCTGAATTTCTTCCAGGATTTCAGCGATGTCGAACTGTGGGAAGTGATACGTGTATCGCACTGGGAAGAGGTGCCGGACAATCACCTCGTGATGCACGAGGGCGACCTGGGAGACTTTTTCTGCATCCTGGCCTCTGGCGACGCCAAAGTCATGAAAAAGAACCGATTACTCGACGTTCTGGTCGCTGGCGATTGCTTTGGTGAAATGGCCTACCTCTCCAGCGCAGCGAAAGTGCGCACAGCGGACGTCAGAACGATGAAAGCATCGCGCCTGGTGCGCATTGGTAACGCCGATCTGGACCAGGCCTCGGATAGCTGCCGGCATCGCTTTGACCGCGCCTTCCTGCGTTTGCTGGTGGACAGGCTGGCGCGTATCAACGACCGCCTCATTGCAAGCTGAGGGCGGTCGTCGGGGTCAACCAGCCTTGAGCAGGCGCTGAATCTCCGATTGCAGCTCACCCGACTGATACATCTCGCGCATGATGTCGGAGCCGCCGACAAATTCACCCTTCACATAAAGCTGGGGAATGGTCGGCCAATTGGCAAAGGTTTTGATGCCTTGGCGCACATCCTGGTCTTCCAGCACATTCACCGAATGAAATTCCTTGATACCGCAGGCATTCAGAATCTGCACTGCAGTCATGGAAAAACCGCACATCGGCTGTTGCGGCGTTCCTTTCATGAACAGCACCACGCTGTTCTCGGTCACGGTATTGCGAATGCGCTCTTGTACGTCCATGTCAACTCCTGATATCCGATAAATACGGTCAGGTATTCTAGCGGCGCGGCGACCACCGGTCAAACCGTGACAGTGCTTGCCTGGGCCACAGGCATGACACCCAGCGTGACACGCGCAATACCTGCCAGGTCGTCCCGACTCTGCACCTCGACATAGCCCAGCTCGCGCATATAAATGCGCAACCTGGCCGCCTGGTCATAGCCATGCTCGAGCATCAGACAGCCACCGGGCAAGAGATGGCGCCGTGCCTCGCGCGCAATGCGGCGCAGGCAAGCAAAACCGCCACGCCCGCCATCCAGTGCCGCCAGCGGTTCGTAACGCAGGTCGCCTTGCTGCAGATGCGGATCATCCGTGGCTACATAAGGCGGATTGCTCACCACCAGCGCATAACGCTGACCAACGCAAGGGTTGAACCAGTCGCCGTGCAGGAACTGCACTGATGCACCCAGCCGTTGCGCATTAGCGCGTGCCACGGCCAGCGCATCCGGCGATTGATCGACCGCAGTCAGCACGCAATGCCCGCGCTCGAGCGCCAGCGTGATCGCCACCACGCCGCTACCGGTGCCCAGATCCAGCACCGCCGGCGCGGTATCGCTGATCAAACCAGCCTTGCCGTCCCTTGCATTCCGCCCATCCAACCATTGCAAGGCAGTCTCCACCAGCAATTCCGTTTCTGGTCGAGGAATGAGTACCGCCGGTGTAAGGCTGAAGTCACGACTCCAGAATTCGCGTTGCCCTAGCAAATAGGCCACCGGCTCGCCGGCGCGCCGGCGCGCAAACAAAGCCTGCAAGCGCGCTGCCGCTGGCGCATCCACCGGTCGCATGGGATGCGCTGCAATCGCAGCCCGGTCCAGATCGAGGGCGAACGCCGCCAGCATGCGCGCTTCAAGTGTATCGATCTGGCTGTCGGCGATGAGTGCACCCAGCGTGCAAGCTTTTTGCGCACTCATCCAACAAACCGTTGAACCAAGCCTGTCATTCGCTAACCGTCGGCCAGGGCCGCCAGCATCTCGGCCTGATGTTCAGCTGCCAGCGCTTCGGTCAACGGTCCGATATCGCCGTCCATCATGGCTTCGATCTTGTACAGCGTGAGGTTGATGCGGTGGTCCGTGATACGACCCTGCGGAAAGTTATAGGTGCGGATGCGATCAGAACGATCACCCGAGCCGATGAGTGATTTGCGCATGGCCGCCTCCTTGGCCTGCAACTCGCGCTGCTGCTTGTCGCGAATGCGTGCGGCCAGAACCGACATCGCCCGCTCCTTGTTCTTGTGCTGCGAGCGCCCATCCTGGCATTCGACCACGATGCCAGTCGGCAGATGGGTGATGCGTATCGCCGAATCGGTCTTGTTGATGTGCTGGCCGCCGGCACCCGAGGCACGGAAGGTGTCGATACGCAGATCGGCCGGGTTGAGCACGGTATCACCCACCTCATCGGCCTCGGCCAGGATCGCCACGGTACAGGCCGAGGTATGGATGCGACCCTGGGTCTCGGTCGCCGGCACGCGCTGCACGCGATGACCACCCGACTCGAATTTAAGCCGCGAGAAGGCACCATGCCCGATGATGCGGGCGATCAACTCCTTGTAGCCGCCGACCTCGCCGACGCTCTCGGAAATGATCTCCACCTGCCAGCGATTGCGTTCGGCGTAGCGCGCATACATGCGAAACAGATCGCCGGCAAACAATGCAGACTCGTCACCACCGGTTCCGGCGCGAATTTCCAGAAATACGTTACGCTCGTCGTTCGGATCGCGCGGCAGCAGCAGGGTCTGCAAATCGCGTTCGATGTCCAGCATTCGCTCCTTGCCAAGGCGCATTTCCTCTTCGGCATAGTCGCGCATATCGACATCACCCAGCATCTGCTCGGCAGTGGCGATATCGGACACGGCCGTTTGATACTGATGAAAACGCTCGACGATAGGCTGGATGTCGGCGCGCTCTTTGGTGAGCTTGCGGTACTGCTCCATATCGCGGGTGACATCCTCTGCCGACAGCAGTGATTCCAGTTCCAGCATGCGCCGGGATAACTGCTCCAGCTTGGTTTCTATCGAGGGTTTCATCGGCTTGGGTCACAGTTCATCAGTATCTTTGTTGCTTTGCGTTTCGATCCGATAGATGCGCGACAGCAAACCGGCTTCCTGCGCGCCAAGTTGCGACAACGCCTCCAGCGGCGGGTGCAGTAATTTGTTGGTCAGACTGCGCGAGAGGGCTTCCAGCACTGTATGCGGGGACTCGCCCTGTGAAAGCTGATGCAGTGCACGCTGTAGTTCCTGCTGACGTTGAGCATCGGCATGCTCACGCAACTGGCGAATCAGCGGCACGTTTTCGCGCGCACGCAGCCATTCGAGAAAACCGTCCGTACGCGCTTCAATGATGGCCTCGGCTTCGGTCACTGCCGACTGGCGCGCATCTTTACCATCACGCACCAAACCAGCCAGATCATCGATGTCATAGAGGTAGACATCTTCCATGGCGGCGATCTCAGGCTCGATATCGCGCGGCACAGCGAGATCAACCATGAACATCGGACGGCGACGGCGGGCGCGGATAGCGCGCTCTACCGTTCCCTTGCCAAGAATCGGCAGCGAACTGGCGGTACAGGACACGATGACATCGAATTCCTGCAGCCGCTGCGGTAGATCACGCAACAACATCGACTGAGCCTGACAACGTCCGGCCAGCAGTTGCGCACGCTCCAGGGTGCGATTGGCCACCGTGATGGAGCGCGGATGTTGCGCGGCAAAATGCGTAGCGCATAGCTCAATCATTTCGCCAGCGCCGATGAACAGCACATGCTGCTCCACCAGGCTGGGAAACAGACGCTGCGACAGCTTGACCGCAGCTGCTGCCATAGACACCACATTGGCACCGATCGCGGTCGTACTACGGACTTCCTTGGCCACCGAAAAACTCTGTTGAAACAACTTGTTGAGCGTGCTACCCAAGGTTCCGGCGGCCTGCGCCGAACGTACCGCCTCCTTCATCTGCCCAAGGATCTGCGGCTCGCCCAGCACCATGGAGTCCAGACCTGCGGCCACCCGAAATGTGTGCCGCACCGCGTTCTCCTGCGGCAGTGTGTAAACATGCCCAGACAGTTGCGCAGCATCCAGTTGGTGGTAGGCGGCGAACCAGTTCAAGATGGCAGTCGGTTGCGATGCCTGGCAATAGATTTCAGTGCGATTGCAGGTCGAGAGGATGGCCGCCTCACGCACGCCAGCTGCGGAGCTGTGCACCAGTGCATCCAGTGCCTGAGAGAGCTTCTCTGGCGCAAAGCTCACCCGCTCGCGCATGGCCAGGGGCGCGCTTAGGTGATTCAGGCCGATGGCGTAGAGGGTGTCGGACATACGGGACTTTTACTGCTGGCCGGATGGCTGCGCCAGATAGACCCAGTCAACCAAATCACTCACGGGCGTAAAGCCAGTCACCAGCTTCTGCAACTGTTGCCGCGCGCGCAATGGATCACTGTCACGCATGGCTTGGTCCAGGGCGTCAAGCGCTGGCTTCAGCGCCGACCAGGCCAGGTACTCCTCGTGCGCCTTCATGATGCGCGGGTGCATCGTCGGTTGCGGGTTGTCCCCGATGAGTAATTCCTCGTACAGCTTCTCACCTGGTCGCAGGCCAGTCACTACGATTTCGATATCACCTTCAGAATCCGGCGTTTTTTTCAGACTCAATCCGGACAACTCAATCATTCGAAGCGCCAAATCACGGATACGCACTGGCTCACCCATATCCAGTACAAACACATCGCCACCCGTGGCCATGGCGCCGGCCTGAATTACCAGTTGTGCTGCCTCAGGGATGGTCATGAAATAGCGTGTCATCTCAGCATGGGTAAGCGTGATCGGGCCGCCATCGCGTATCTGCTGGCGGAATTTCGGCACTACCGAACCGGACGAACCCAACACGTTGCCAAAGCGAACCATCGAATATCGCGTACGCTGACGTTGCTGGGCATCGGCGTGATTTGACTCTTCCTGGGGCGCATCAGCCAAAGCCTGGAGCACCATTTCCGCCAAACGCTTGCTAGCCCCCATGACATTGGTTGGCCGCACCGCCTTGTCGGTACTGATCAGCACGAAGTCCTCGCAGCCGGCCTCTCGTGCGTACCGGGCGGTAACAAGCGTGCCAAACACATTGTTACGCACGCCTTCGGCAAGATTGTGTTCCACCATCGGCACATGCTTGTATGCTGCCGCGTGATAGATGGTGTGCGGGGACCATGTTTGCAACACCGACTGCATGCGCTGCGGGTTCTGTACCGAAGCGATCAGCGGTATCAGCTGCACCTCGGTTGCCAGTTCCAGCGCTTGCAGTTCCTGATGGATCTGATACAGCGCAAACTCGCTTTGCTCGAGCAATAGCAATACACGCGGTCCATGACGCAATATCTGGCGACACAGTTCGCTGCCGATCGATCCACCAGCACCGGTGACCAGCACCACCTTGGCTCGGATATTTTTCTGGAATAGTGCCGGATCGGGCACGACATGTTCGCGCCCGAGCAGATCGTCGATATCCAGTTCACGCAGGTCAGACACCGTGACGCGCCCCTGCGCCAACTCAGTCATGCTTGGCAAGGTGCGGACCGAAACTTTGGCTTGCAGCATGCGTTGCAGAATTTCATTGCGGCGCTGACGACTAATCGAGGGCACCGCCAACAACACATCGCTGACTTGCTGCGTATGCACTAGCTCGTGAAGATCACTAGGGTTATAAACTTGGAGCCCGTTCAACACCTGACCATGTAGTTGGTGGTCGTCATCCAAAAATCCCACCACACGCATCCGATGCCCGCCTTGCATTGCAGCGGCCAGCTGCCGACCAGCTTCGCCGGCGCCGTAGATCAGCACCTTGGAGTTACCCGATACACCTGCGTAACGACGATACAGGCCTCCCAACCAGAATCTTGCTGCAGCACGTGAACCGCCGACCAGTAGCAATAGCAGCAACGGCTGTATCAGACCAACGGTTCGGGGCACGCCAGACAAGCCGATAGCGGTAAAAAGCGTGGCGTAAATCAGGCCGTAACTGAGAGTGGCCTTGGTGACGGTGATCAGTGCTAGTCCACCGGAGTAGCGGAATACAGCGCGATACAGCCCGAGCAGGACAAAGATTGGCAACGCGATCAGCATCGAGACCAGCGCTGCCTGCCACAGCGGCCCGCTGATGGCGGCGAATTCGCCCGTACGCAAATAGAACGCCAGCCATACCGCCAACACGCAGAGACAGCCATCCACCGTCAGCACGATCAGGCGCTTGACATAGCGGGGAATGGACAGCACGTGCTCTGCTAGCTTTGGCAAAATATCAATAAAAACAATAGGTTATACAATATTTGATGCACTGACTTCAATGCGACACGCCATCGCTACGAAACACTTTGATCAACGTCATCCAGATGATACGAAGGTCGAGCCAAACGGACTTACGCTGCAG
>CAIPUP010000190.1 GCA_903868285.1 uncultured beta proteobacterium | reverse complement strand
TCGTGGCGGCCCCAGTCGGTGAGCACGCTGGTATTGCCCTTGCGCAGCTCCACATCGCCCTCGGCCACCACCTCGACATCGGTGGTGCCGCTGAGCTTGTTGGCGATCACGAACACCGGCAACCCCGGTGTCGACGTCGGCGGCGCGCCGATCAGGCTGCGTTGCAGCTTCAGCCCCAGCAACATGCCGTCGGATTGGGGTTGCGACGGCGACCGCATCTGTGCCTGCAGTTGGGTGGCGACAACAAGGAGAGAGACGAGGGCGAGTGCACTCGTCGCGCGTGACTGCATGGGGGCGGCAAAGGTTGGGTTGAAACGGGGTGCTAAAATCTCACAAAACGCTGCAAATGGCAATCAATCTGCCAGCAATTCCGCACGATTTTCTCTCTCGCCACACCCAATTCCGGCCCTTGCCGGGCCGGCCATGGCGCTACGGACGGTTTCATGCCCAGTTTCCCCGCCAGTTCCGACCCCCGCCTTGCCGATCTGGAGCGCTGGCTGAACCAGCTGCCAGCCTTGCAAAGCATGGCCCCTGTCAGCCTCGCCCCGGCTTCCAGCGATGCCAGTTTCCGGAGGTATTTTCGGGTCACCCCAGCCTCCGGCTCGGCGTCCACGAGCACACTGATCGCCATGGATGCGCCACCGGACAAGGAGGATTGCCGGCCCTTCGTGCGCATCGCCGGACTGCTGGCCGAGGCCGGACTGCATGTGCCGGAGGTACTGGCGCAGGATCTGGCGCAGGGATTTTTGCTGCTGAGCGACCTGGGCCAGCGCACTTATCTGCAGGCGCTACGCAGCGAAGCACCCGACCCGCTGTACCGCGATGCCATCGCCGCCCTGGTGCGCTTACAAGCAGCCTCACGGCCGGATGTGCTGCCGCCCTACGATCGGGCGCTGATGCTGCGCGAATTGCAGCTGCTGCCCGAGTGGTATTTGTCGCAGCAGCTGCGCGTCACACTGACTGAGGCACAGCTGCAGCCATTGCAGCAGGTGTTCGATGTGCTGCTGGATAACTGCCTGCAACAACCGCAGGTCTGGGTGCATCGCGACTATCACTCACGCAACCTGATGCAGACCAGGCCCAATCCCGGGGTACTGGATTTCCAGGATGCGGTGTATGGCCCGATTACCTACGATCTGGTGTCGCTGCTGCGCGACGCCTACATCCAGTGGGAAGAGGCCGAAGAGCTGGAGTGGTGCATCGGCTACTGGGAAAGTGCCCGCAAAGCCGGCTTGCCGGTGCGCGCTGATTTCGCCGAGTTCTACCGTGACTATGAATGGATGGGGGCGCAGCGTCAGATCAAGGTGGTTGGCATCTTTGCCCGCCTGGCGCTGCGCGATGGCAAGCAGGCCTATCTCGATGATCAGCCGCAGGTGCTGCGCATACTGCTGCGCACCTGCCGGCGCTATCGCGAACTGGCGCCGCTGGCAGCGCTGATCGATGAATTACTGCCGCAACCGACACAAACCGGGATGACTTTCTGAGCACCATGCCGGACACAGGCATCAACCCAAGCCCAAGCCCAGGCCCAGGCCCAAGCCCAGGCGCTGACGCAGCCTCAGACATCGCGGTCATGGTGCTGTGCGCCGGACGCGGCGAACGCATGCGTCCGCTCACCGATCACTGCCCCAAGCCGCTGCTGCAAGCCGGCGGACTGTCCTTGCTCGGACACATCCTGCAGCGCATCCATGCTGCCGGCCTGCGCCGGGTGGTGATCAACCATGCCTATCTTGGGGCACAGATCGAGCAAGCCATCGGCGATGGCAGCGGCTTCGGGCTGTCGGTACGCTATTCGGCCGAAGCCACCGCACTGGAAACCGCTGGTGGCATCGCCACTGCCCTGCCGCTGCTGGGTCCGGGCCGCTTTATCGTGATCAATGGCGACACCTGGTCCGATATCGACCTGGTTGCATTGGTACAGCACAGCCGACAGGCAAGCACCGAAGAGCTGGCCCATCTGGTGCTGGTGGACAACCCGACGCATAACCCAAACGGCGACTTCTGGCTGGCAGGAGGGCAGGTGTCAAGCCCGATGCCTTCAACCCAGACCGCGCAGGCCGATGCCAGATGCCTGACTTTTTCCGGTACGGGCGTCTATCACCCGGCGCTGTTTCAACACACCGCGCCGGGGCAGGCAGCGCCGCTGGCTCCACTGCTACGCCAGGCCATGGCTGAGCAGCGGGTATCCGGTCGCCAACACGCCGGGCAATGGCGCGACATCGGCACGCCGCAGCGCCTGGCCGAGCTCGATCAGTACCTGCAAACCCGGGCATGATCGGGCCTAGTGCCTAGCCCTTCACCCGCCAACGTATTCAACGGCTCACCACCAATAATCCCGACACCATGACCCAAACCACCAGCACCGCCGGTGCCACCATCCATCCGGCTGAATTCGCCCAACGACGCCAGCGCCTGGCGCAACACATGGGGCCGGGCGTGGCGGTGATCCCGACCGCGCCCGAGCGTATGCGCAACCGCGACAGCGACTATCTCTATCGCTTTGACAGCTACTTCTGGTATCTCACCGGTTTCGCCGAACCCCAGGCGGTGCTGGTGCTGATCGTGGCCGAAGACGGCAGCAACCGCTGCATCCTGTTTTGCCGCGAACGCAATGCCGAGCGCGAGCTCTGGGACGGCTATCGCTGCGGCCCCGAGGCAGCGCCGGCACGTTACGGCGTGGATGAAGCGCAACCGATCGAAGCCCTGGACAGTCTGTTGCCGCAATGGCTGGCCAATCAGCCGGCACTGCACTACCCCACAGGCGCGGATGCGCAATGGGATGCGCGGGTCATGGGCTGGCTCAATACCGTACGCGGCATGAGCCGCAATGGCGTCACTGCACCGACCCGTTTGCAGGATGTGCGCAACCTGCTGGACGAGATGCGCCTGATCAAGGACAACCATGAACTGGCGCTGATGCGTCGCTCCTGCAGCATCGCCAGTGCCGCGCATGTGCGCGCCATGCGCGCCTGCAAGAGTGGCGGCCGCGAATATGAAATCGAGGCCGAGCTGCTGTATGAATTTCGCCGTCAGGGCGCGCAGTTTCCGTCCTACTGGCCGATCGTTGCTGCGGGAGCGAATGCCTGCGTGCTGCATTACCGCGACAACGCCGGCCCGATGCACGATGGCGATCTGCTGCTGATCGATGCCGGTTGCGAGCTCGATGGCTATGCCTCGGACATCACTCGCACCTTTCCGGTCAATGGCCGCTTCAGCAAGCCGCAACGCGCGCTGTACGAGCTGGTGCTGGCAGCGCAGGCCGCCGCCATCAGCGCCACCCGGCCGGGCGTGGCTTGGGAAGCGCCACATGACGCTGCGGTACGCGTACTGGCGGCCGGCTTCATCGACCTCGGCCTGTGCCGGGGCTCGCTCGACGAGGTGATACAAACCGGTGATTACAAACGGTTTTATATGCACCGCACCGGCCACTGGCTGGGTCTGGATGTACACGATGCCGGGGAGTACCGCCAGCACGGTGCATGGCGGGCGCTGCAGCCAGGCATGACCCTCACCGTCGAGCCGGGCTGCTATATCCGTCCCGCGCCCGAGGTGCCCGAGGCGTACTGGAACATCGGCATCCGTATCGAGGACGATGTGCTGGTCACAGCGCAGGGCTGCGAAGTGCTGAGCGCCGAGGCACCGAAGCAGATCGACGCGATCGAAGCCCTGGTCGGGCGCGGCAACTGAACCGCATGCGCCGCACCATGCCCAGCACCATACCCAGCGCCATGCCCGGCGCCATGCCAATCGCCGAGTGCGATGTACTGATCTCCGGCGCCGGTCCGGTGGGACTGGCGCTGGCGGGCCGGCTACAGGCACAGGGCGTGCGCTGCCTGCTGCTCGAGGACGGGCAGAGCGCAAATACCCGGCCCCTGCACGGCAGACCCCCGCTCGACAGACCCCCGCTCGACAGACCCATTGCCCTGAGCTGGGGCAGCCGGTTGCTGCTGCAACGCCTGGGCGCCTGGCAGCGACTGTCGGCCGATGCCTGCAGTGCCATCCAAACCGTACATGTGTCGCAGGCCGGGCATTTTGGCCAGACCCGCATCCACGCCAGTGACCTGCAACAGCCGGCGCTGGGTTATGTCGCCAGCTATGACAGTCTGGTCGCTGCGCTATCTCAGCAGGCCAGCGACGTACCCAGGCTGCAGGCACGCTTGATCGATCC
>CAIPUP010000189.1 GCA_903868285.1 uncultured beta proteobacterium | reverse complement strand
TCGGCCCACTGCTGCCGATAGTAGGGATGTCCCTCGGCGCATAACGCCAGCATGGCGCGCAGCCGCTCGGCCTGCATCGATTCGATCTCGGCCTGCGGCCGCTGCAGCCAGTCCACGGTCGTGCTGTCTGCGTCACCCGCCATCACGCCGGCCGACGTTTGAGCATGGCGATCTTGTCGAGCTGAAACACCGTTTCATCGCGCTGGTTCAGCACATGATCCCGAAACACCACGATGCCGCGATCCGGCTTGGAGGTTTGCTTCTTCTCCACCACTTCCACCTCGGTGCGGATGGTGTCACCCGGTCGCACCGGGCCGAGGAAGCGGCCACGCTCCACCGCCAGCAGTGCGATCAAGGCATGCTCGAACAGCGGTCCGGTCTGGGCGGTGGAAAACGACATGGTGAGATGGCTCGGGCAGATGATGCCGCCCCAGGGCGTAGTGCGGGCGTATTCGGGATCGATGAACAGTGGCACCTCGTAACCGACCAGCTTGCAAAAGGCGTAGTGATCGGCCTCGGTGATGAGGCGGGCACTGGTGGGAATACGCTCCCCCAGCACGAAATCGTCCCAGAAATAACGGGCGCTGATGGTCATGCGTGCGACGCCGCACTGCCCAGCACCGCTACCGCCGAGATCTCGATCAGCGCATCCTTGCGCAACAGCCCCACCACCTGTACCCCGGTCGAGGTCGGACGGGCGGTGCGAAAGAATTCGCGTCGTACCGCTGCGGTCTTGGTGTAGTTCTCGGTGGTGGTGTAGTAGTCCACGGTCTGCACGATGTCATCGCAGCTGCCACCGGCGGCACGCAACAGACGATCGAACTTGCGAAAAATCTCACGCGTCTGCTCGACGATATCGCCCGGCGCGGTGATCAGCCCGTTCTCATCCGAACCGGTAGTGCCGGAGATCCACAGCATATTGCCGACGCGTACTGCCGGCACATAGGTATAGCGATCCGGCCAGGGCTTGGCGTCAAGCGGGAAAATATCCTGGCGCAGCGTATTGGCTGCGGGTGGTTGTGGTGCGTCCATCATTGCTTTCCTTGTTTGGCCGGTAGTGCATAGCGGCCTTCTTCATCGCGTACCAGACGACCGGTCTGGCGCAGCGCGTCCAGCGCCAGCACGATTTCCCGTCCGTCGCGACTGCCCAGTAGCGCCATCAGTTGTTCGAAATACAACGCGCCCTGGGCCAGCGCCTGTTCCACCGTTTTCGCTGGCTGCAAGCCAGCGCTGGAATACGTGGGCGGCTCGGCCAATCGATGGTCGATGCGTCGCGTTTCGCCCGGACGCAGAAACGGCAGCGTGAGATCGAAGCCAGCCTTGGACCAGGTGCGCTCCGGTCCGATCGACGGATCGATGGGCATGGCACGCATGCCCGACTGCACCACCAGATCATGATTGGCCTGGAAGCGCGTGGCCAGCGCCCAGTCGATCTGCTCATCGTCATAGACGTTCACATCCTCGTCCACCACGAACACATGCTTGACGTTGGCCAGGCAGCCAAAGATGGCAGCGATGGCATTGCGCGCCTCGCCCGGTACACGCTGGCGGATTGCAACGCGTGCATTGAGCGCACCACCGGCCGCTGGCGAGGCATACACCGCATGCACTTCGCGCACCGCGGTTTCGAGCGCACGCCACATCACCACTTCCGCCCGCAGCGAGTTGAGCTGCGCGGTATCGCTGCGGCCGATGCTACGGCCGCTGATGGTGGCAGTCTGGAACAGCGCGTCGCGCCGATGCGTGATGGCGGTGACCCGGAACACCGGGTTGCGCTTGACCGCACCGTAATAGCCAAGGAACTCGCCATAGGGGCCTTCCTCCTCGGTGTAGCCGGCGGCATCGATGACACCCTCGATGACGTATTCGGCGTCGGCCGGCACACGGATATCGCTGGTGAGGCACTTCACCACCGGCAGCGGTGCGCCACGCAGCGCTGCCAGCAGCGACAGTTCATCCATCGGCACACGCATGGTGGCCGCGACATGATCGATCGGATGCGAGCCGACGACAAACGCCACCTGCATCGGTTCACCACGCCGCACATGGCCCTCATAGATAGCGCGCAAGTCCGACGGCGCCAGCAGATCGATGCCGGTCTCACGCCGGCCGCGCAGCATCAGACGACGTACACCGATATTGGTCCAACCGCTGGCAGGGTCGATGACATAGTCGGTCGAGGCCGAGATATAGGGCGCGCCATCCAGCGCATGCTGCAGGTTGACTGGCAATCGGGTGAGATCGGCGGCATCGCCCTGCAACACCACCTGCCGCACCGGCGCCAGCGCCGGATCGATATCGACCACCTCCTGGCGCGTACGCAGACGCTGCATCACTGCATGCACCACCTGCTGCGGCGTGCTGTCAAAGGCTGCCGCCAGACGGGCCCGGCTGCCGCACACGCCGCCAGCCAGGGGCAGACCTTCCGGCCCGGCATGCTCGAACAACACCGCACGCGGATTGCCTTCGAGCACGCTGGCGATATCGGCCAGATCGATGGCGGCCTCGTGGCGCTGAAATTCCTCCGGCGGGAGCGACTCCAGAAAACGGCGCAGCCGGAAACGTTCGAAATCGATGGCGGTGGATGGGGCTTGCATGGACGCTTGCATGGACGCTTGCATGGAATGAGTCTCCGAATGAAGGGCGCGATCCTATCACCGCGCAATCGGCATGCCCCCGGTGGCCAGTCGGCAAATGATCTTCGCCAGGGAGCTTCGTTACAATGCCCGCGCTGCCACTGTATCCGCGCATCCGAATCACCGAATCCGAATCACCGCATCCGTTCCGACGCACGCGCACCGACGCATTCGCAAGCCATCCAACAGGAGGAGGCAAGATGAGCACCATCAAGTTCACCGTCAATGGCAAGGCCGCATCGGTCGAGGCCGACCCGGCCATGCCGCTGCTGTACGCCCTGCGCGACGATCTGAAACTGGACAATCCGCACTTTGGCTGCGGCCTGGCGCAATGCGGTGCCTGTACCGTGCATCTGGACGGCGAGCCGGTGCGCGCCTGCGTCATGCCGGTATCGGCCGCCCAGGGCAAGGCAGTGGTCACCATCAGCGGACTCGGTACGCCGGACAAACCGCATCCGGTGCAAAAGGCCTGGGTCGAGGAGCAAGTGCCGCAGTGCGGCTACTGCGTCAATGGCTGGGTCATGACCAGTGCCGCCTTCCTGAAGAAAAATCCCAAGGCCAGCGACGCCGAGATTCGCGAAGCGCTGTCCGGCCTGAAGTGCCGCTGCGGCACCCATGTCTCCATCCTGCGGGCGGTCAAACGCGCCCAGGCCATGATGGCCTAGCGATGATCGCCTAGCCTAGAGAACGCCCAGGGAGCTCATAACATGTTGATTAATAAAGATTTTTTGAATAACCCCCAAGACTCGCAGGATGCCAACTCGCGGCGCGCCTTTCTCAAGGCCTCCGGTGCCCTGGTGATCAGCAGTGGCAGCCTGGGCATGGCGGCGCAGGCGCTGTCGACGCCGGTGAATGTACTCAGCGGCAAGCCGGCGCTGGTGCCGACCGAGCTCGACTCCTGGGTGGCGGTGCTGCCCGATGGCAGCGTGTCAGCCTTCTTCGGCAAGATGGACATGGGCCAGAGCCTGGAGATCGCCATCGCCCAGATCGTCGCCGAGGAGCTGGATGTGGCACTCGACAAGGTGCAGGTCTACATGGGCGACTCCGGTACCTCCTGCAATCAGGGCGGTGCCTCCGGCAGCTTCGGTGTCTCGCATGGCAGCCGGCCGCTGCGTAACGCCGCCTGCGAAGCGCGTCGTCTGCTGGTCGATGCAGCGGCGATGAAACTCGGTGTGCAGGCCAGCACGCTGCGGGTGGATGACGGCGTGGTCAGCACGCGCGATGGCAGCAAGCGCACCAGCTATGCCGAACTGATCGGCGGGCGCTACTTCCGCCATCCGGTGGAATGGAACAAGCAGGTCGGCAACTTCATGGACATCAAGGTTGCCGCCAAGCCCAAGTCGCCCGCGGAATACAAGATCGTCGGCAAGTCATTTCCGCGTCGCGATGTCGCCGGGCGGGTCTATGGCACCGAGCCCTTTGTCACCGACAAGCGGCTGCCCGGCATGCTGCATGCGCGTATCGTGCGCCCGCCCAGCGCCGGCAGCACCGCCTTGTCGGTGGAGCAGAACTCGTTGCGCGGCCTGCGTGGCGTGCAGGTGGTGCATGAGAACGACTTCGTCGCCGTGCTTGCGCCCAAGGAATGGGATGCGGTGCGCGCCGCCAGCCAGCTCAAGGTGAACTGGAGCGCGCCGCGCAATCTGTTTCCCGGACATGAAAAGATTTTCGATCACATCCGCCAGGCACCCGTGTCGGGCCGGGCAGACCCGGTCAAGAACGGCGATGTCGCCGCTGCCTTCAAGACCCCGGGCCTGAAGACCATCGAGGTCGAGTACGAATGGCCACTGCAGTCGCATGCCAGCATGGGCGGTGGCTGCGCCCTGGCCGATGTGCGCGCCGATGGCAGCTGCACCGTCTGGACCGGTTCGCAAAAGCCGCACTCTGTGCGTGACGGCGTGGCCAACCTGCTCAAGCTCGATCCGCTCAAGGTGCGCGCCATCTGGGTGCCGGGTGCCGGCTCCTACGGCCGCAACGATGCCGGCGATGCCGCCAGCGATGCCGCTTATCTGTCCAACCTGGTGGGCAAGCCGGTGCGGGTGCAGTACTCGCGCGAGGAAGGCACCGCCTGGGATCCCAAGGGGCCGGCCTGCGTGCATCGCGCCCGCGCGGCCATCGACGCCAGCGGCAAGGTGGTGGCGTATGAGTTCATCGCCAAGGGCTTCTCGCGGGTGCATATCAACACCAACGAGGCCGACCCTGGCGACAGCCTGATCGGGCAATCGCTCGGTCGCAAGCTCACCCCGGGTATCGGCTTTGGCACGCCCTCGGAGTCGTATGCCTTTCCCAACAAGCGCCTGGGCTGGGAGACGGTGCCGCCGCTGCTGGTGAACGGCTCACCGCTGCGCACAGCACACCTGCGCGATCCGGTCGGACCGGAAATTCACTTTGGCAGCGAACAGTTCATCGACGAAATCGCTGCCAGCCTGAATGAAGATCCGGTGGCCTTCCGCTTGCGCAATCTGAGCAACGCGCGGCATCAGGCGGTGGTGAAGGCAGCGGCCGAAAAAAGCGGCTGGCAGAGCCGGCCGTCACCGGCGGCCGATCGTAGCGGCACGCTGTTGCGCGGACGCGGCATCGCCTTTGCCGATCGCAATGGCACGGCGGTGGCCACAGTGGCCGAAGTGGAAGTCGATCGCAGCACCGGCCGGGTGTGGGTGAAGAAGTTCACCGTGGCGCATGACTGCGGCCTGATCGTCAATCCGCAAGGCGTCCGCTACACCGTCGAGGGCAACTGCGTGCAGGGCACCTCGCGCACGCTGTTCGAGGAAGTGCAGTTCGACGCCAATCGTGTCACCAGCAACGACTGGGTCAGCTACCCCATCCTCGATATCAAGGACGCACCTGAATCCATCGAGGTGGTGCTGATCAATCGCCCGGACCTGCCGTCCTCCGGCGCGGGCGAGCCCTCCATCCGCACCATCCCGGCAGCCATCGCCAATGCCTTTTTCGATGCCACCGGTGTGCGCATGCGTCGCGTACCGCTGACCCCGGAACGGGTCAAGGCCGCGCTGGCACGCGCCTGAAACCAGGGACCAGGGACCAGGCCACGCACACGCGCGCCCAAAAAAATCGAGTGAAATCATGATGCTGAAACACCGTCCCTTCGTTACCGCGCTGGTCGCAAGCTGCGCCGCCGTCTGCACCGCAGCGCAGGCGCAAGGCTTTCCGTCCCGCCCCATTCTGATGACGGTCGGCTTTGCGCCCAGTGGCGGCACCGACACCGCAGCCCGCATCATTGCCCGCAAGCTGAGCGACAACCTCGGCCAGCAGGTGGTGGTGGAGAACAAGGCCGGTGCCGGCGGCAATATCGCCGCCGATCACATTGCCAAGACAACGCCGGATGGCCACAGCATTTCACTTGCCGCCATGGGGCCGCTGGTGGTGGCGCCGCACCTGGTGAACAAGCTGCCTTACGACCCGCGCCGCGACATCGCGCCCATCACCATGGGGGTGGTGTTTCCCAATGTGCTGGTGGTGAATGCAGCGCTGCCGGTGAACACCCTGGCCGAGTTCGTGAAATACGCCAACAGCAGTGCCGGTGGCGCAGGCTATGGCACCTCGGGCATTGGCGGCACCGGTCATCTGGCAGGCGAACTATTCCGCAGCCTGGCCAAGGCCAATGTCGTACATGTGCCTTACAAGGGCGGTGGTCCGGCCATGGCCGATCTGCTGGGCGGGCAGATTCCGGCCGCGTTCGCCAGCGCGCCCTCGGCCCTGCCGCAGATCAAGGCCGGCAAGATCCGCGCGCTGGGCATCACCAGCCCCAAGCGTTCCACGCTGACACCGGGCATCCCGGCCATCGCCGAGAGCTACCCCGGCTACGACGCCACCAACTGGTATGCCTTTGTGGCCCCGGGGCGCACGCCGAAGGAATTGATCGACCGCCTGAACCGCGAACTGATCCGCGCCATGAACGCACCCGAGGTGCGCGAGCAACTGGTGATCCATGGCATGGAGCCGCAACCGAGCACACCCGAAGAACTGGCGCGCATCATCGAGCGCGAATACCAGACCTGGGGCAAGGTGGTGCGTGAGGCCAATATTCAGGCGCAGTGATGCAAGGACAGCCATGAATACTGGCCGGCATGCACCTGCACGCATGCCGGCAGCGCGCTACGACTCCTGGCGATAGAAGCCCAGCATGCGCATCAGCGGTTCATCATTGACCTGAAACAGCAGTGCCTCTTCGCTGGCGCTGAATTCGAAATGCGTCCAGCCCGGCACCACCAGTGTGTCGCCGAATTCCCAGTGAAATTCCTGCTCGCCGATGCGGGCGCTGCCCTTGCCCTTCATCACCGCAAAAATGCGATGCGCGGTGGAGCGCGACACACCGGTGCGCCCGCCCTTGGGAATCAGCGCATGTGCCAGATGCATCGAGGGCATGTGCTGCACCGTGGGCAACACCAGTCGCCGCACACCATGCGCATCCGGTGCCATGCGTGCCAGATGCGCCTCGGCCCAGGCTTGCGGAAAGGCAAACTCGGACTGTGCCGGCTCGGATGTGACCGGCTGGGTGTCGCCCTCTTGCACCTCGAAGAACATCGGCTCCAGCAAATGCACCAGTGGCACATCCAGAAAATCGATCCAGTAGCCGTTGGCCTCGCCTTCGTTGTAATGACTGTGCCAGCTCCAATTGGGCGTCAACAGCACATCGCCCGGGTTCATCGGCAGCTTCACGCCATTGACCACGGTGAAGACACCGGGCTTGGTATCGAGGATCAGCCGTAGTGCATTCGGCGTATGGCGATGAGTCTTGGCGTACTCCTTGCCCTTGATCATCTGATAGGCGCTGACAATGCTGCGCGCAGTGGCGTATTCATTGCCCTCGACCGGATTGAACATCAGCAGGTTGCGCCGCTCGGCCAGTTCGGTGCTGATCCACTCGCCGGCGCGATCCATGGCCAGCTTGGCCTCGCGGTAGCGCCAGTGCTGCGGCAGATAGGTTTTTCTGGGTTCCTTCCACAGCGAGGGCGTCTTCTTGTGCCAGCCGGCGGTATAGCGGTTGGCATGCAACACCGGATACAGATCATCCAGGCAGGTGGCAGCGCTCAATTCAGCCATGACCTGCAAGCTCTGTGCATCGTTGTTCATCGGTTTGTTCATCGCTGCCTCCTCCACGCCATCTTTCATCAAGCTCAATCGACCCGTGCTCCGGACAGGCGTACCACCTTGCCCCAGCGCGCCAGCTCGGTGTTGATAAATGCCGCAAATTCTTCCGGCGTGCTGCCCACCGCCTCGGTGCCATCGCGCGCCAGCGCCGCCCGTACATCAGCCGACTGCAGCGCCTTGCGGGTGTCGTTGGCCAGTCGCGCCACGATGGCTGGTGGCGTACCGGCCGGTACCACCAGTCCGTTCCAGGACCAAACCTCAAAGCCGGCCAGTCCGCCTTCGATGGCGGTCGGT
>CAIPUP010000188.1 GCA_903868285.1 uncultured beta proteobacterium | reverse complement strand
CCGCCCATGTTCGGGCCGGTGATCAGCAGCATGCGGCGGCTGGCCGAGAGCTGGGTGTCGTTGGCAATGAAGGGCTTGCCCAGTGCCGCGATCTGCGCCTCCACCACCGGATGCCGGCCCTCGCGCAGTTGCAGCCCCGGCTCGTTGCGCCAGTCCGGGCAGCACCATTGCCGGCGCAGCGCCACCTGGGCAAAACAGGCCAGCACATCGCTCGCCGCCAGGGCACGCGCGATACGCAGCAGTCCGGGTACTTCCGGTTGCAGTTGTTGCAGCAGCGTTTCCCAGAGTGACTTCTCCAGCGCCAGGGCGCGCTCCTGTGCCGACAGTGCCTTGTCTTCGTACTGCTTGAGCTCGGGTGTGATGTAGCGCTCGGCGTTTTTCAGCGTTTGCCGCCGGCGGTAATCGTCGGGAATTTTCTGCGACTGGGCATTGCTGACTTCGATGAAGTAGCCATGCACATTGTTGTAGCCCACTTTCAGATTGGCGATGCCGGTGCGCTCGCGCTCGCGCAGCTCGAGTGCCAGCAGGAACTCGCCGGCATGGGTTTGCAGGCCGCGCAGCTCGTCCAGTTCGCTGCTCCAGCCATCGGCAATCACACCGCCGTCACGCACCACGCTGGCGGGCTCGGCCTGCAAGGCCTGGCGCAGCAGGTCCAGCGCCTGCTGCGGTGTGGCCAGGTCGTCAGCCAGTTCGGCCAGCAGCGGAGCTTCGGCCGTGCGCGGCAGCAAGGCGGCCAGCGTGTGCAGGCGCGCCAGACTGTCGCGCAGTGCCGAAAGGTCGCGCGGGCGCGAGGTCTTCAATGCCAGGCGGGCGGCGATGCGCTCCACATCCGCGATATGGCGCAACTGCTCGCGCAGCGCGTCCAGTGTCGAGGCTTGTGCCTGCGTCTGCATCAGCGCCTGTACCGCGGCATGGCGCGCCGACACCGCCTCGCGCGCGCGCAGCGGGTGATGAAGCCAGTGGCGCAGCAGCCGGCTGCCCATGGCACTGGCGCATTCATCCAGTAGCGAAAACAGCGTGGGCGAGGATTCCCCGCGCAGTGTTTCGGTGATCTCCAGATTGCGCCGGGTCGCGCCATCCATGCGCACGAACTCGCTCGCGCTCTCGGCCACCACACTGCTGACATGCGACAGGGTCTGGCCCTGGGTGCGTGCGGCATAGCCCAGCAGCGCACCACAGGCGGCGATGCCGGGATGGTCTTCCTCGATGCCAAAGCCTTGCAGCGACGCGGTATTGAGCTGACGCAGCAAGGCGGTGCGGGCCGCTTGCGGCTCGAAATGCCAGTCGGGCAGGCGGGTCAGGGCGCTGCCGCCAGCATTGCTGCCGCCACCGAGTCCACCTTCGCGCCGCAGCGTCGCCAGCTGCTCGGCCAGCGCGCCCGATTCCGCCACCAGCACCTCGCTCGGGCGGATGCGCCGCAGCTCCGAAGGCAGCTGCTTGAGATTGCATTCGGTCAGACGCAACTGACCACTGGCCAGATTGAGCCAGGCCAGACCGGCGCTATGCCGGTCGGCACTCACCGCCAGCAGCACGTTGTCGGTTTTGTCATCCAGCAGCGCGGCATCGGTCAGCGTGCCGGGTGTCACCACCCGGCTCAGCCGCCGCTCCACCGGCCCCTTGCTGGTGGCCGGATCGCCGAACTGCTCGCAGATCGCCACCGACTCGCCCAGCTTCACCAGCCGTGCCAGGTATTGCTCCACCGAATGGAAGGGCACGCCGGCCATCGGAATCGGCGCGCCGGCCGAGGCACCGCGTGCCGTGAGCGTGATGTCGAGCAAACGCGCCGCGCGCTCGGCATCGCCATAGAACAGTTCGTAAAAATCCCCCATGCGATAGAACAGCAGGATGTCGCCATGATCGCGCGCCACCTCGGCCTTGAGCGCGAGGTACTGCTGCATCATCGGAGTGTGACCGGGCTGATTGATGTCAGGCCGCTCGGTGGCGCTGGGCAATTTATATAACCTATTGATTTTATTGAGTTATTCAGGCTGCCGAGGCGGCTGGTGGTGGTCTCGCGCGGCGGTGCGCAAAGCGCCAATGACGGGGACGGATTGTGGCACAGGGGTTACGACTTTTCGATGCGGGGATGACGGCACAGTTGCAGTTGCCGGTGCAGGTGCGGGGGGGCAGTTTCAGTGCCGGTGCTGGTGCCGATGCCGATGCCGATGCCATTGTCGGTGTATGGCTCATGCGGTGCGCTACGGCTACGGCATGATCCGGCTTTGTGCCGATTTCTGACCGAGGGCTGGGCCATGGGCCGTCTGGAACGCTTCTACAAGATCGACCAACTGCTGCAGTCACGGCGCATTGTTTCGCGCGAAGTGTTCCTGGAGGAACTGGAAGTCTCTCTGGCAACCTTCAAGCGTGACCTGGAGTACATGCGCGACCGTTTCAACGCACCGGTCCTCTGGGATGCCCCTGATGCGCTTCCACAGCCAGGGCAAGTGCTTGGGAAATGCGTTCGGTCAGCATATCGGGCTCCGGTTTGGGTTCCTGAATAAGGCGCGACCAGAAAAGCAACGTTGGGGGGCGGCTTGATGCACTGCGTCTTGCTCCCTGGTCACGCCGGTTGAAGTTTCAGTGCCTTGATACCCGAGAGGGTCGTGCTGGCCTTCGCTGCAGCCCGCGCTTGCCAAAGATCGTATGCAGCCTGCTGAGCCAGCCAGACTTCAGCGGCTCCGTCATTATCCCGTCCCAATCAACGCTCGATCCTCAGCGCCATCGCGGGGCTGATCGCCGCCCGCCCGTTGAGTACCTTGGACAAGGTGGTGCGGTCCACGCCCAATTGGCCAACTGCTTCGCCGACCTGAAGATTCAGGGCGGGCAGGATGTCGTCCCTCAAAGTGAGGCCGGGGTGTGGGGGGCATCGAACTCATGGTCACCTCAGTGGTAACCCTGGTAGTCGACCAGGATGGCATCGCCGTTTTCAAACCAATGGGTTGGCGCTGGGTTGCTGGATGCTGGCCAGGACTCGATCACTACTGGCCTTGTGCGCTGCTTTTCATCATGGAATCTGCAAAAGCGCTTTCATCTTGGCCCTGACATGCAGCATGACTTCAACGCTGACTGTGGCCTTCTTCTTGGCGCGTCGGATTTTCCAATCCAGAGACTTCACTTGATCCGACAGGACCGCGCATGCCAGGCCGTCGATCTCGGTGACCACCTCGAACGGGTGGCCTTTGACCTTGCTGGACATTGGGCAGCAGACCATCAAGCCTGTTTTGCCGTTGTAGTTGGCCGGGCTTATCACCAGTGCAGGACGGTGTCCCGCCTGTTCATGCCCGGCCTGCGGATCGAATTGCAACCACACGACGTCGCCGGTATCCGGCACATAGGCGCGCGGTGACATCAAAGTGCCTCGTTCCCAACGGGTCGCCCAACGCTGACTTCATCATGGGTATTGCCGGCATGGATGCCACTGACCAGCGCATCAAGGTCGTATTCAATCTTTTTGCAGGGTTGGATGATGATCCGGCCGCGCGAGACCACAAGATCGACCTTTTGCTCGAGTTGGTACCCAGCCTCTTTCAGGACTGCAGTAGGCAGGCGCAGGGCCGGGCTGTTACCCCACTTTCGAATGACGGTTTCCATGGCTTCAGACTCCTCGCTAGTGTCTACATTGTAGATACGATGGAGCGAGCGCGCAAGTTCGGCGGTCCTTGCCGGAGCGCATGGCGGCTGAGTCTGTCCTAAATCAGTGGGGGAGCAGTGGGGCGGCAGGCATTACAGGTGTCTGGTGATCGGCATGATGGTTCACCCCGCCGGCCGTGGCGACACGCGCTGCCATCCGGCCGGACATTGCTGCACATAGGGGTGGTAGGACTTGCTCTCGGCGCAGTGGTACCACCAGTCGCCGGCGCTGCTGGCGGGGGCAGGCGGTGGTGCAGCTTCCTGAAGCTGGATATAGACCGGTGGCGAGTTGACCACTCGAAGCGGCTGCAGCCACCCGTTGAATGGGTTACCGGGTCACCCGGTCACCCGGTCTTGCCCTGAAACGCCAGCCGGTGCGGTGCCAGTGCCTCGTCCTCCAGCACCGGGCCGATCACGCTGATCGGATGCAGCGAGGCGCGAAACACCTCGCGACAGGACATCACCAGATCCATCTGGCCGGCGGCGACATCGCGCAGTCCGCGCAACTGCACCGCATCGGCGCCATACACCACACGCCGGATGTTGGACCAGAAGATCGCCCCGGCGCACATCACGCACGGCTCGCCGCTGGCATACAGCGTGCAGCCGGCCAGCGCGGCGCGATCGAGCTTGCCGCAGGCGATGCGCAGGGCATTGGTCTCGGCATGCCCGGTGCAGTCATGCGCGGTGATGGTGTCGTTTTCGGCCTGCGCCACCAGTTCGCCACGGGCATCGGCAATCACCGCGCCGAATGGCCGGTTGCCACGCGCACGGGCTTGCTGCGATAGCACGATGGCTTGTCGCAGATAGCGCTCGTCGCTCGCCGAAAAATCTGTAACTTTTTGATTTAATTGATTATTTTGTGATTCTGTGGTCATTGCTGGGTACTCTGGTTCAGGGCGGTGTGTTGTCGCTGGCGAGGTGGGGAGCCTAACGACTATAGCAGTGTGATCCCGGCCGGCTGGTTTGCAGTATTGTTGCGGGCTTGCCGGGGAGGAGAGGTAGTGCAATCTACGTTGCTGCAGGACGATCTGCCGTCCGGGGTCGAGGGAATCCGTTTGCGTCGCCAGGTGCGTCGCCATGGCTGTCACCCCGAGGATCGCCATGTCGCCGGGGGCGATCAGGGCAATGCGCCTTACCTGATTCACATGACACTGGCGCGGTCAGAAAAACGCAATGCCATTTCGCTTGCCATGTGGCGTGCGTTGCCATCGCTGCTGCAGCGTCTGGCAGCCGATGACGCACTGCGCGGGTTGTTGCTCAGCGGCCAAGGTGAACACTTCTCGGCCGGTGCCGATATTTCGGAATTCGAACAGGTGCGGGCCGATGCCGAGCAGGCGCGCGCCTATGAAGAGGCGGTCGATGCCGGCTGCGATGCGCTGTTTGATTTCCCGCGCCCCACCGTCGCTGCGCTGCGCGGCTTTTGCATGGGTGGTGCCTGCCATGTGGCGATGTCCTGCGACCTGCGCATCGCCGCCCCGGATGCGGTGTTTGCCATCCCGGCGGCGCGCCTGTCCATCGTCTATGGCGTCAGTGCCACGCGCAAGCTGATGTCGCTGGTCGGGGTGTCCAATGCCAAACGCATTTTGTATTCGGCCGCACGCTTCGATGCCGTCGAAGCGCTGCGCATCGGCTTTGTCAACGAACTGGCCGACGATCCGCTGGCAGCGGCCAGCGCCCTGATGGACACCCTGGCGGCCAATGCACCGCTCACCATCGCCGGGGCCAAGGTGTTGCTCAACGGCCTGGCCAGCGGCAGCGGCGCGCTCGACCCGCTGCAGGCCGATGCCGTCATCGATGGTGCGGTGTCCAGTGCCGATTATCGGGAGAGCGTGCGCGCCTTCCGCGCCAAACGTGCACCGAGGTTCGAGGGCCGATGAAACCACCCCGTTTCGCTTACGAGCGCGCCACCAGCGTGCAGGCGGCGCTGCAGCGCCTGGCCAGTCACGGCCCTGACATCAAGTTGCTGGCCGGCGGCCAGAGCCTGATGCCGATGCTCAATTTCCGTCTGCTGCGGCCCTTGCTGCTGCTGGACATCAATCATCTGGCCGAGCTGCAGCAGCTGCAGTTACTGGACGATGGCACGCTGCGACTGGGTGCCTTGCTGCGCCATCAGCAGGTGCTGAAAGCGCCGCAGGTGCAGCAGCACTGGCCGGTGATGGCGGCGGCGCTGGCGCAGATCGGTCATCTGGCGATACGCAATCGCGGCACGCTCGGGGGCAGCCTGAGTCATGCCGATCCGGCAGCGGAGTGGCCCTTGCTGGCCTTGCTGCTGCAGGCGCGGTTGCATCTGGCCTCGGCCGAAGGCAGTCGTTGTATCGAGGCGGCCGAGTTCATCACCGGTGCCATGAGCACCGCCTTGCAGCCGCAGGAGTTGCTCACCGCCGTGGATTTCCCGGCGCTGGCGTCCGGCCATGGCTGGGGCTTTGCCGAACACGCCCGTCGCAGTGGTGATTTCGCCATTGCTGCGGCCGGGGTGCTGCTGTGGGCCGAAGCGGGTCGTATCACGCAGGTGCGCATTGCGGTCGGCGGTGGTGTCGAGGGTGCGTGCCGCGTGCCGGGGGCCGAGGCGGCGCTGCTCGGTTGCCCGCTCGGGATGCGGCCCGAAGACGCCGTCTTGCAGCGGGTGCTGGATGCCTTGCGTGCCTCGGTGCAGCCTAACGTCGATCTGCATGCCTCGGCCGCATTGCGGGCACAGATCATGGCCGCCATGCTGCGCCAGGCACTGCTGGCGGCCTGGGCGCGGCTGCCGGGCACGGGTGGCACAGATCAAAGGAGTGGGTCACATGCATGAAGCCAAGGCGGGCGAAACCCGGTCCGAAACCCGAGCCCCGGAGTCAGGGGCAGAGCTGGGTGAATTCGCCGATCAGGAATTCGTGCCGATTCAGCTGACGGTGAATGGTCGCCGCGTGCGGCAGTTGGTCGAGGCGCGGTTGTTGCTGTCGGATTTTCTGCGCGGCACGCTCGGCCTCACCGGCACACATGTCGGCTGCGAGCACGGCGTGTGTGGCGCTTGCACCGTAATGGTTGATGGGGTGAGCGCGCGCTCGTGCTTGATGCTGGCAGCGCAGACCGATGGCTGCACGGTGCAGACGGTGGAGGGGCTGGGCAGCATGCAGGCCATGTCGCCACTGCAGCAGGCGTTTCAGCAATGTCATGGTCTGCAATGCGGCTTTTGCACCCCCGGCATGCTGATCACCGCCACCGACATGCTGGCCAACGACCATCCCGCCGACGAGGCTGCGGTGCGCGAAGGCCTGTCGGGCAATCTGTGCCGCTGCACCGGCTATCAGCACATCGTGCAGGCGGTGATGCAGGTGGCGATGCAGGGTGACGCAGTTGCAAGCAAAGGCGCAGTCAACGCCGCAGTGAATGAGGTGCAGTCATGAGCAGCCTGCAACTGCATGTGCTCTCGGCCGGCCGCTTGTCGATGCGCAAATCGGTGTACATCCCCGGCGCGGCGCGCGAGGAGATGATCGAGCTGCCGGTGTTGTCGTTTTTGTTGCGGCATGCCCAGGGTAATGTGCTGTTCGATACCGGCTGCCATCCGGATGCCGCGACCGATCCGCAGGGACGCTGGGGTGGCATGTCGCGCATCATGCGCATGGTGTCGCCGCCGCAAGAGCACCTGCTCAACAGTCTGGCCGAGGTCGGCTTGCAGCCGCAGGACATCGACGTGGTGGTGAATTCGCATCTGCATACCGATCATTGCGGCTGCAATGTGTTTTTCCGTCGTGCCACAGTGCATGTGCATGCGGCTGAACTGGCTGCGGCACGCGCCGACGATGCCGAGCAGCAGGGTTTTCTGGCGCGTGACTGGCAGCCGGCATTGCAGCAGGACGGAGCGCCCGCCGAATTGCTGAGCGGATTGCTGCGCGAAGGCCAGAGCCTGCGTCCGTTGCAAGATCAGCTGGACCTGTTCGGTGATGGCCGGGTGACGCTGATTCCGCTGCCCGGTCATACCCCCGGCACTACTGGCTTGCTGGCGGCGCTGGAACGCGATGCGCCGATGCTGCTGGTGTCCGATGCGGTGGCGCTGCGCCATCATTACGATCAGCGACTGCAGCCACGCAACACCTGGAACGTCGAGCAGGCCGATCGCTCGCTGCAGGAAATTCGCCGCATCGAGGCCAGCGGTGCCACGGTCATTTTTGGCCATGATGCGCAACAGGCCGATGGCCTGCGCAAGGGACAGGCGCACTATGACTGAGCGCGCCTCCACCCCTGCCTCAACCCATGGCGCTGCATTGACGGCCGCCGCAGCACATTCCAGCCTCGCCCCCGGTCGTCTGGTCGGCGCGCGCCAGCCGCGATTGGAAGACCCGCGTCTGCTCACTGGCCATGGCCGCTATGTCGATGATCTGCAACCGCAGCACGATCGCCAGGGGCTGCTGCATGTAGCGTTCCGGCGCAGCGAGCAGGCGCATGCCCGCATTGTGTCGATGGATCTGTCGGCAGCGCGGGCCGTGCCGGGGGTGATTGCGGTGCTCAGTGCTGCCGATCTGCAAGGGCTGCGCGGGCCGGTACTGGCCAGCTCGCGCATGAAGAACTACTACGCCACACCGATCTGGCCGCTGGCGCAGGACAAGGTGCGCTATGTCGGCGAAGCGGTGGTGGCGGTACTGGCCGAGAGCCGTTACATCGCCGAGGACGCCGCCGAGCTGGTGCAGATCGAGTTCGATGTGCTGCCGGCCATCGACCGCCCCGAAGATGCACTGGCCGAGGGTGCGCCGCTGCTGCACGAGGCAGCGGGCACCAACCTGCTGTTGCAGCGCGGCTTCACCCGTGGCGATCCGGACACTGTCATGGCCAGCGCCGCAGTGCGGGTGCAGGGACGCTTTCGCATGCATCGCAAGTGCCCGCTGGCAATGGAGCCGCGCAGCTATCTGGCCGAGTTCGATGCCGGCCAGCGCAGCCTGACCCTGCATGCCTCGACCCAGGTGCCGGGCATCATTCGCGACGCGCTGGTCGATCTGCTCGAGCTGCCGGGCAACCGCTTGCGGGTGGTGGCACCCGATGTCGGCGGCGGCTTTGGCGGCAAGACTTCGCTCTACATGGAAGAGCTGCTGGTGTGTGTACTGGCGCGGCAGTTTGCGCGGCCGGTGAAATGGACCTCCGACCGGCTGGAGGATCTGTCGGTCACCACCCAGGGCTTCGATGAGGTGATCGAGGCCGAGCTGGGTCTGGATGCCGAGGGCAACATCCTGGCGCTGCAGGCCGATGTGCTGGCCGATGTCGGGGCCTATTCGATCTATCCCTGGACCGCCGCACTGGAACCGGTGCAGGTGATCAGCTTCATGCCCGGCCCGTATCGCGTCAGTCACTATCGTGGCGCGGCGCGTGGGGTGGCCACACCCAAGGTGCCGCTGGGGCCGTTTCGCGGCGTGGGCAGGCCGACCTCGACCTTCGTCATGGAGCGGCTGATGGACATGGCGGCGGCGCGCCTGGGTTGCGATCCGCTGGCGCTGCGTCAGCGCAATCTGGTGCGGGCCGAGGAGTTCCCCTACAAGACGCCCTCGGGCATCGTCTGGGACCGCTCCGGCTTTCAGGAATGTCTGGCTGGCGTGGTCGATGCCGGCGACTATGCCGCCATGCGCGCGGCGCAGCAGCAGGCACGACGCGAGGGACGGCTGGTGGGCATCGGGCTGGCCTGTTATGCCGAGCTCACCGGCATCGGTTCGCGCATCTCGGCCTCACCCGGCATGCCGATCAACACCGGTACTGAAACCGCGACCATTCGTATCGACTCGGCCGGTGGCATCACTGCGCGCTTTGGTGTGTCCTCGCATGGCCAGAGTCTGGAGACTACACTGGCGCAGGTGATCGCCGATCAGCTGGGCGTGGGCATTCACGACATCCGCATCCTGCAAGGCGACAGCGACGGTGTGGCGCATGGCACTGGCACCTATGCCAGCCGCAGTGCCGTGCTGGCCGGTGGCGCGGCCACGCTCAGTGCGCGCGGGCTGGGCGAGAAGCTGCGCCGGGTGGCCGGTCTGCTGCTGGAGGCGGCACCGGCCGATATCGTGTTGCAGCACGGTCAGGCGCAGGTGGCTGGCACCGATCGCGCCGTCAGCCTGCGCGAGATCGCGCGTGCGGTGTATTCCGACATGGGGCGACTGCCGCCCGAGGCGCGTGAGGAGCTTAGCCACAGCGAGACCTACGATCCGTTTTTTGGCACCTGCACCAGTGCCAGTCATCTGGTGCAACTGGAGATCGATCCGCACACCTGTGCCGTGCACATCCAGCGCTATCTGGTGGCCGAGGATTGCGGCCAGATGATCAACCCGATGGTGGTGGACGGACAGATTCATGGCGCGGTGGCGCAGGGTGTCGGCGCGGCGCTGTTCGAGGAAGTGATGCACGACAGCCAGGGCCAGCTGCTCAGCGCCAGCCTGGTCGACTACGTGATGCCGGCCGCACCCGAGGTGCCGCACATCGAGACGGTGCATCTGGAACTGCCGCAGCCCGACACCGTGGGCGGCTTTCGCGGCATGGGTGAGGGCGGCACCATCGGCGCGCCGGCGGCCATCGCCAATGCCATCGCCGATGCCCTGGCACCGCTGGTGCGCGAAGCCGGCGCGCAGGCCCCTGTACTGGCCTTGCCGGTGACCCCGGAGCGGCTGTTCCAGATTTTGCAGGCATTGCAAAAAAGTTAATAAATACAATACTTTACGAAGTTTCTAGCAGCGTCAATCAACAGCATTGCAGGAGGCGGTATGGAGTACGGCATGCAAGGACAGGTGG
>CAIPUP010000187.1 GCA_903868285.1 uncultured beta proteobacterium | reverse complement strand
TCCCACTTCATACCGGCTTTTTTCGCCACCGGCCCCCATTTTGCCGCCTCCGCCCGAATGAACTGCGCGAACTCCTCCGGCGTGGTCGGGATGATTTGCGCCCCCTCGCTGACGAAGCGCTTGTTCAGCTCGGCGTCTTGCAGCGCACGGTTCATGGCCTGATTCAATCGCAGCACCAGTTCACGGGGTATGGCGGCCGGTGCCAGCAGGCCAGTCCAATTGCTCACCAGCAGTCCCGGCAGCCCAGCCTCGGCGCTGGTGGGTACCTCGGGCACCGAACCGATGCGGGTCGGGCTGCCGACCACGACGCCCAGCAAGCGTCCGCTGCGGATCGGTCCCTGCGCCACGGTGACATCGACAAACATCATTTGCACATGGCCGGCCAGCAGATCCTGCATTGCCGGACCGGTGCCGCGGTAGGGCACATGCACCAGCTCGATTCCGGCCACCTGGGCAAACAGCTCGGCCGCCAGATGCGGCACGGTGGCATTGCCCGGGGTGGAGTAATTGAGCTTGCGCGGATTGGCGCGGGCATAGGCGATCAGCGCCTGCAGGCTGCGCAGACCACCGCCACCGGCCGAGGGATGCAGCGCCAGCACCTCGGGCATGATCAGCGCCCGCGCCACTGGCAGGAGATCGCGCGCCGGGTCATAGGGCATGTTCTCGGAGATGGCGGGTGCCACGGCCAGGGCGCCGGCGGTGGTGAACAGCAGGGTATAGCCATCCGGACTGGCCTTGACCACGATGTCGGTACCGATGACACCGCCGGCGCCGGCGCGGTTGTCGATGATCACCGGCTGGCCCAGCAGTTGTGACAGCTTCTGACCGATGGCGCGCCCCTGCACATCGGCCGGCCCACCCGGCGGGAAGGGCGCAACGATGCGCAGCGGCTTGACCGGCCAGGCGCTGGTTTGTGCGTTGCCGCTCTGCGCGCCGCCGCTCTGGGCATGCACCAGCGCTGCCTGCGTCGTCAGTAAGCCCAAGGCTACTAACAATTTAAGGCCGTCCCGCAACATCGCTCTGCGGCGGCCGCTCCGGCTCATCCATGATTGCATCGTGTTCTCCTCCTCGATTGACTTGATCACCATACGCTGCGGCGCCCGCCGCAGTGCGCCACCGCAGTGCGCCAACTCAGCGCGCCACTACCTGGGTCGGCAGGCCTGCCATCCATCGCAGCAGCGCCTGCACCACCGCCTGCGGTTGTTCCGGTATCAGCGCATGTCCGGCCTGGTCGATCAGCACATGCGTCAGCCGTCCTTGCATGCAGTCCTGCAGCGGATGCATGGTGGTCTTGCCGATGTGCTCGCCGCCCGGGGCCAGCACATCCTGCAGCGCCTGCACATCCAGTACCGGCAGTGTGCCGGCGTGCCAGAACGCCTCTTGCGGCACGGCTGCGGCAGCGGCGCGTTGCACCAGCGCCAGCGCCGGATACCAGCCCTCCAGCCAGACGCCGGCGTCATGCCCCGGGGCAAAGAAGGCGAATTGCAAGGCCTGCAGTCGTTGCGCTTGCGGCAGGCTGGTATCGAAGCTGTGACTGATGGCTTCGCGGATGGCCGGCGGCGTGGCACCGCGATGACCGGCTGCCAGCAGCGCCACGCCACGCAGCAAGGCCGGATGGCGTACCGCCAGGCAGCGTGCCACCCAGTTGCCATAGGCATGACCGGCGACCACCGCCGGGATGGCGCTGGCCTGGCTGACGCTGGCCTCGCTGACGCATAGCGCGCGATCAGCCTCGATCACCGCCGCCACGTCATCGGCCAGATCCCACAGCGTGATGTCCTGCAGCGGACCGCGACTGCCGGCCATGCCACGCGGGGCCGGGCGCAGCACGCGGTAGCCGCCATCGGCCAATGCGCTGGCGATGACATCGAAGTCATCGCTGTCGCGACCGAGTGAGGGCAGCAGCACCAGCTGCGGCGCATGGCGCGCGCCATTGACGTGCACGTCGACCCGAACATCGACCCGCACATCAATGCTGACTTCGCCCTGCGCGCTGTCACGTCGCACGACATGACGCTGCACTGAACTGGCGGCCTGCCTCTGCGCTGGCGATTGCGAATGCGACTGCGATTGCGTCTGTGTCGGTGTCGGTGTCGGTGATGGCATCAACGCCCCTTGAACACCGGTGCGCGCTTCTCCACCGCAGCACGGGTGGCTTCGCGGGCATCCTCGGTCTGCAGCAGTCGCGTGCTGTAGGTCTGTTCCATGGCATAGCCTTCTTCGACCGGCATGAACTCGGCCTTGTTGATCGACTCCTTGCCCAGACGCAGTCCGATCGGGCTCTTGGCGGCGATGGTCTGTGCCAGCTCCATGGCTGCGGGCCGCAGGCGCTTGGCGCTCACCAGCTGTTCCACCAGACCAACGCGATGCGCTTCCCAGGCGCTGATCGGCTCGCCGGTGAACACCATCAGCCGCAGCAGTCCGGGCGGCACCAGCCGCCCCAGATGAGCGCCGCCGCCGCAGCGTCCGACGTTGATCTCGGGCAGACCGAAGCTGGCTTTTTCCGAGGCGATACGGATATCGCACACCGAGGCCAGCACACAGCCTGCACCCAGCGCCGGGCCGTTCACCGCCGCGATCACCGGAATGGCGCAATGGCGGACTGCCGCGAACATGGCGCGCACGATGGCGGCCCGTTCGCTGTCCTTGTCGGCCGGCGCATTGAGGAATTCCTGCAGATCCAGACCGGCGCAAAAGGCCTTGTTGCCCGTGGCACCCAGCACCACGCAATGCACATCGTCACGCTGGCTGATGGCATTGAAGATGGTGGTGATTTCCTGATAGCGCGCCATGGTGAGCGCATTCACCGGCGGACAGTCCAGAGTAACGGTGACGACCTTGCCGATGGTCTCGACCAGAATGCCGCTCATGCTGCGTTCCTTGTGCTGACAAAAGTGGCGCAGGATAGCGCAGGACAGACGGTAATCGGGTGCAGCCACGGATTGCAGCCCCGTATTGCAGTCATATACTCGCGCCGGTCCGAATTGCAGCCATGCGCAATGCAGTCCGGTGTTAATCGCTTTTTTCAACAGGGGTTGCGATGTCAGCCTGCACGATATTGGCGTGGACGCGGTGTGCAACCGGCGGGGCTCTGGCCACGGTGCTGGTCGGGCTTGCCGTTGCGGCGCAGGCCGCCTGGCCGGAGAAGCCGCTGCGGCTGGTGGTGCCCTATCCCACTGGCGGTGCCGCCGATCTCATGGGGCGCAGCCTGGCCAGCAAGCTGTCCGAGCGGCTGGGTCAGCCGGTGATCCTGGACAACCGCGCTGGCGCCGGCGGCAGCATTGGCGCCGAGGCGGTGATGCAGGCGGCACCGGATGGCTACACCCTGTTCTACGCCACCATGGGCACGCATGCCATCAACGTCAGCCTGTATCCGAAGCTACGCTATGACCCATTGCGCGACTTCACGCCGATCAGCCTGACCCATGTCACACCGCGCGTGCTGGTGGTGCATCCGTCGCTGCCGGCACGCAGCGTGGCCGAACTGATTGTTCTGGCGCGCAGCCGTCCGGGGGAGCTCAGTTTTGGTTCGGCCGGCAATGGCAGCTCCAGTCATCTGTCAGGCGAGTTGTTCGCCGCCATGACCGGCATCAAGCTGCTGCATGTGCCGTACAAGGGCAGCGGCCCGGCCTCGACCGATCTGCTGGGCGGACGCTTGTCGATGAGCTTTGATTCGATTGCGGTCTATGCCGACCACATCAAGGCCGGCAAGGTCCGTGCACTGGGCGTCACCAGTGCCGAGCCGAGTGCGGCACTGCCTGGCGTGCCTGCGATTGCGCGTGGTGATCCCGGCCTGCGCGGTTACGAGGTGGCGAACTGGCTGGGATTGGTCGCGCCCGCGGCGACGCCCCGCAGCGTGGTCAATACCATCCATGCCGCAGTGGTGGCCAGTGCCGCCGATACCGCAGTGCGCACGCAACTGTTGGCGCTGGGCATCGAGCCGCTGTCGAGCACGCCGGAGGCGTTTGCCGCATTGATGCGTGAAGAAATCGATAAGTGGGCGCGCATCGTGCGCGCCTCCGGCGCGCGGGTGGATTAGCGCTGCGGTGCCAGCGCGGTAATTTCAAGGGAGAGTTTGCTGATGGCTGGTCCGCTTTCGCATGTCCGGGTGCTCGATCTGTCGCGCATCATGGCCGCGCCCTGGTCGGCGCAGATCCTGGCCGATCTGGGGGCAGAGGTGATCAAGGTCGAGCGCCCTGGCAGCGGTGATGACACACGCGCCTGGGGTCCGCCCTTTCTCAAGGATGCCGAGGGCCGCGACACCGCCGAGGCCGGTTACTACTTGGCAGTGAATCGCGGTAAACGCTCCATCACCGTGGCACTGGACACGCCCGAGGGGCAGCAGCTGATACGGCAGCTGGCGCAGCGTGCCGACATCCTGGTGGAGAACTACAAGGTCGGCACGCTGGCCAAATACGGCCTGGACTACGACAGCCTGAAAGTGCTCAACCCGCGCCTGATCTATTGCTCGGTCACCGGCTTCGGCCAGAGCGGACCGAAGGCCTCGCATGCTGCCTATGATTTTCTGATCCAGGCCATGGGCGGACTGATGAGCGTCACCGGCGAGCGCGATAACCGTCCCGGCGGCGGGCCGCAAAAGGTCGGCGTGCCCATCACCGACATCATGACCGGCATGTACGCCACCATCTCGGTGCTGGCGGCGCTGGCGCGACGCGATCATGCGGCGTCGGCCGGTGGGCAACTGGGTGAGCACATCGACATCGGCATGCTGGATGTGCAGGTGGGTTTTCTGGCCAACCAGGCGATGAACTA
>CAIPUP010000186.1 GCA_903868285.1 uncultured beta proteobacterium | reverse complement strand
GTCATTGGGCAGCGCGGCAATCGTGGCATGGCGTGACTGCCTGGCGTGCTTGCGCCGGCAGACTGCATGGGGGGTGGGGGTATGTCAAAAAAATCAATAAAATCAATAACTTACGAAATATCCTCAGGCGTATTGACGCGGCTGAGCGGGTTGTCTGCACGGCCGTTGCTGCTTGGCCTGAGTCTGCTTGCGCTGCTGCCCCAGGGCCCTGGCGTGGCGCTGGCACAAAGCACAGCCGGCACTGCTGAGCCGACCTACAGCGTGCGCCTGCTCACGCCCGAGACTGCGCTCAAGGCGGCGCAGGTGGCGTTGCAGCGTTGTCGCGATCAGGGCTATCAGGTGGCGGTGGCGGTGGTGGATCGTGCCGGCACGCCGCAGGTGATGCTCCGTGACCGCTTTGCCGGCGCACACACCCCCGACACGGCCATCCGCAAGGCCTGGACCGCAGTGAGCTTTCGCACCAGCACCACCGATCTGGCCAACGAGACGCAAGCCGGCAAGCTGCAAAGCGGCATCCGCCAGATGGCGCGTGTGGCGGCCATTGGTGGCGGCTGGATGATCGAGGCCGCCGGTTCGATTCTGGGTGGCATCGGGGTATCGGGTGCGCCGGGCGCCGCGGCCGACGACGACTGCGCCAAGGCCGGCATGGCGGCGATCCGTGATGCGCTGGATTTCTAGCGTGCCGGCGCGGATCGTGACGCCAGGTTCGCGCTTGCGATCGTTGCTGCCGGCGCTGCTGCTGGCGCTGCTGTTACCGCTGCTGTTGCCGTTGTTGCCGCTGTTGTTACCACTGCAGTCGCCGCTGCTTACTGCTGCGTTCGCCGCCGAGCCAGCCTCGCAGGGCGCTGCTGCGGTCACCGTGTCGCTGCAGCCGATACAGGTCGCGCCGCACAGCTGGTATGTGCAGGGGCTGCCGGGCATGGTGTCGATGCAGAACCAGGGCTTCAATGCCAATGCCGGCTTTGTCATCACGCGCGAGGGTGTGGTGGTGTTCGATGCCCTGGGCACGCCTGGCCTGGGCGCAGCGCTGCTGCGCGAGATCCGCCAGCGCACCAGCCTGCCGATACGGCGCGTCATTGTCAGCCACTATCACGCCGATCACTTCTATGGCCTGCAAGCCTTCAAGCAGGCCGGGGCCGAGATCTTGGCCCATCGCCGGGTGCAGGGCTATCTGGCCGGTGACGGCCCGCGTACCCGCCTGGCCGAACGGCAGCAGTCGCTGGCACCCTGGGTGCCGCGCGACATGCCGCTGCTGGCACCGGACCGCTACCTTGATCGCGACGAGAGCTTCACGCTCGGCGGGTTGCAATTCCAGGTGCGCCACATCGGGCCGGCGCATACCGCCGAAGACCTGATGTTGCTGGTGAAAGAAGACGGCGTGGCCTTTGTCGGTGATCTCATCTTCACCGGGCGGGTGCCCTTTGTCGGTGATGCCGACAGTCGTGCCTGGCTGGCTGCGATCGATCGCATTCTGGTCGACAGGCCGGCGGTGCTGGTGCCAGGGCATGGTCCGGCCTCGCGTGATCCGCAGGCCGATCTGGTGCTGACCCGTGACTACCTGCTGCAGCTGCGCAAGGTCATGGGCGATGCCGTGCGCGACTTCGTGCCGGTGGACGAGGCGGTCAAGGGTGCCGACTGGTCGCGCTTTGCCGCGCTGCCGGCGTTCGAGGCCGCGCATCGCATCAATGCCTATGGCACCTATCTGCAGATGGAGCGGGAGGCGCTGGCGGCGCCACGCTGAGGCAGGGTGCCGGGGTGCTTTCAGTGCCCTCGCTGCCTGTGTTCAGGTCAGTGGTTCAGGACCGTGCTTCAGGACCGTGCTTCAGGACAGCGCCAGAGCGTCGATCAGGCTGCGCTCGATGAGGCGTAGATCGGCACTCGATAGCGAGCCGACGCGCTTGAGTACCCGGGTGGCTTTGTTGACGGTGGTGATCTGATCGCAAACCGCGACCGAATGGATGCCGGCGGAGGGAACCGGAACAGCGAACACCGGTATGGGTTGTGGTGACGATGACAGTGGCACCACCATCACCGTGCGACGTACCCTGTTGATGGCATCGCGCGACACAACAACCGCAGGCCGGCGTTTCATGATCTCCGATCCGACTTTCAGTTCTTCGCCTTTGGGTGGATCGAAGTCGACGACATAAATATCGCCGCGTTTGATGGTGGTGCTCATGACAATGATTCGCCGGCGACACCGTCCGCTTCATCACTGACTGCGCGTAGCTCTTCGAAGCCGACTTCGGTTTCGATCCGCTGTGCCCATTGCTCCAGTAGACGATCCTTTTCATTCTCCGTCGCCTGGCGCTCATGCTGCTGCGCAGGCGAGGCTCCGTATTCGGGCCAGAACAGTCGAAGCGCACCCTCTGCCTCTGGTGAATGCTGGGTATTGCTCAAGCCGCGTATCGGTGCAGCGCCAGCGAGAGCGCCACCGGCGAAGTAGAGCCGAACCGCCTCCCGGAACAGTTCGGAGCGATTTCGCCCCTCGAGCGCGCACACCTGATCGATTTGCCGGGCCATGTTGTCCGGCACAGTGATAGTGAAACGTTGATAGGCGAGCTGGGCCATTTTCTTATCCTAAGCACGTAAAGTATGATTATTGATGCATTGGGTGCTCTTGGAATTATATATTCAGCGGGAATCTTCTAGTAATCAGTGCAGCGGGTTGCGCGCTAAGCGCTGGATTGATTAGCAAAGCGAATGACTGACCAGAGGCATTTATGGCAAAGCGACTACGTATTCAACTAGATCCCGCAGTTCACGAAGCGCTGATTCGAAAAACCGGTAGCCGAGGCAGAAGCCGATTCATCGAGGACTTGCTTCGTTCGGCCGTATTCACATCGGATCGTGAGGCGGCTCTCGGCATCGTTGACGATGCAGTGCTTGATGCGGGCTATCGCGCCATGGCTGCAGATGAGGATCGTGAGCGTGAGTCAAGCCTCAATACCCCCGACCCCACCCACCCGCTCGGGTATAATTTTCGGCCTTGTTCATAGCCTTTTTGCGGCGCAGCACGCAGTGCTTCGGTTTTGCGGTGCATCGCTTGCGTGCCGCCCGACCTGTCCGGAGATTTCTGCATGCCCATCTATGCCTACCGTTGCGAGGATTGCGGCTTCCAGAAGGATGTCCTTCAGAAGATGAGCGATCCGCTGTTGACTGTCTGCCCCAGCTGCAACAAGGAGACTTTCAAAAAGCAGCTGACTGCTGCCGGCTTCCAGCTCAAGGGTTCGGGCTGGTATGTCACCGATTTTCGTAACAACGATGCCAAGCCCGGCGCCAAGTCGGGCGAGGCGGCAACCGGCGTTGCTGCCAGCACTACCAATGCCGCTGCCGCTGGCAGCGCTGAGAGCGGCAGCGCGAGCGCATCCGACGGCGCGGCGTCGTCCTCCGCTGCATCGGGCGCATCGACCACGGCCACCCCTGCTGCCGCAGCCCCGGCTGCTGCAAGCGCCACCCCGGCCGCATCGTCCTCCTCCTAGTCCCCAAGCCTCTTCACCAGCCACTAGCCAGTCCGCACAACCCCACCCAGGTGCCTAATCCCATGCGACGCAGCACCCTCAAGAAATACATCATCACCGGTCTATTGATCTGGATTCCGCTGGCCATCACGCTGTGGGTGCTGCATCTGATCGTCAGCGCGATGGACCAGAGCATGAATCTGTTGCCGCCGGAGATGCAGCCTTCGCACCACATTCCCGGGCTGGGTGTGTTGCTGACCATCGGCATTGTGTTCGTCACCGGCGTGCTGGCGTCG
>CAIPUP010000185.1 GCA_903868285.1 uncultured beta proteobacterium | reverse complement strand
GACCCAGCGGGTAGCGCGTTTCCAGTACCACCTGCGGCAAAGCCAGCCAGCCGCGTTGCCGTGTTGCCACCGGCAGTTGCAGCATGTGCCGGGATTGGGCGGCAATGGCAAAGCTGATGTTGTCGCCCGCTCGAATGCCGTCGCCGGGGCGCAAGCCGCCTGCCTGGTGGCGGACATCGCAGCGCGCTTGCAGCGCATGACGGTGTAGCGTGCTGCGGTTGTCCAGCCGCAGTTCGAACAGCGCGCTGTCACCCGCGAACACCGCCGACACCGTGCCGGCCGATACCTGCAGCTGCGCCAGATTGCGAAAGGTATGCAGGATGCACACCAGTCCCATGCCACCGAGCAGGAACACCAGCAGATAGCCCAGCGACAGGTTGTAGTTGATCGCGCCGATCAGCATCACCAGCAGGGCCAGCGCAAAGCCCAGGCCCTGGCGTGTCGGCAGGATGTAGATGCGGCGCTGGCCGAGAACGATGGTGCCGGGCTCGGGCGCATGGCGGTGTCGCAGCCACTGTAACCACTGGCCGCTGCGGCTGCGCTGCCAGCGTTGCAGCCAGAATTCAGGGAATGGCGACATCGTGCAGCATGGCTTGCACTGCCGCAGCCGGGGTCTGATTGCTGTCTTGTCGCAGTTGCAGGCGATGCCCGACGACTGCCGGCAGCACTGCCTGCACATCCTCCGGAAACACCATCTCGCGCCCCTCCAGCAGGGCCCAGGCACGGCTGGCCTGCAACAAGGCCAGTGCTGCGCGCGGCGACAGCCCGTTCTGCCAGCACGGGGCTTCGCGGCTATGCGCCACCAATGCCTGCAGATAATCCAGCAGGGCGTCCGACACATGCACGCCGCGTACCTGCTGCTGCAATGCGGCCAGTGCCTGTGGCGTGAGGCTGGGCTGCATCGCGCGCAGCAGATGGCGGCGGTCATCGCCATGCAGCAGGGCGCGCTCGGCGGCGTGATCGGGGTAGCCGAGGCTGATACGCATCAGAAAGCGGTCCAGTTGCGATTCCGGCAGGGCATAGGTGCCGATCTGATGCTGCGGGTTCTGCGTCGCGATGACAAAGAACGGGCTGGGCAGGGCGCGTGTTTCCCCTTCGGCGGTGATTTGCTGTTCCTCCATGGCCTCCAGCAGCGCCGACTGTGCTCGCGGCGTGGCGCGATTGATTTCATCGGCCAGCACCAGCTGCGCAAACACCGGACCGGGATGAAAAATGAATTGGCCGCTATCGCGCTGATAGACCGAAACGCCAATGATGTCGCTGGGCAGCAGATCGCTGGTGAACTGGATACGCTGGAATTGCAGGCCAAGCAAACGCGCCAGCAGATGCGCCAAGGTGGTCTTGCCCACGCCTGGCAGATCCTCGATCAGCAGATGGCCGCCCGCCAGCAGACAGCACAGCGCCAGACGCAACTGCGCCGGCTTGCCAAGAATGATTTGTGCCGCCCGCTGTAACGTCTGCTGCAACGTCTGCTGCAATGTCTGCTGTAGCGTCTGCTGCGTGTCCTGCTGCAATGGTTGCAGCTGCGGTTGCGGCTGCGCGCTGATGGTGTTCATGTCGGGCTGTTCACCTGTGAATGGGCCTGAAGAATCGAACAGCTATCATGCTTGGCTTGCGAAGAAACGTCACGTACAACAGGATGCAACCATGAGCATCGTCTTTATCAGTCATGCCGATTGTCTCAAACACCAGATGGGCGCCCATCATCCGGAGTGCCCCGAGCGCCTGTCGGCCATCGATGACCAGCTGATTGCTTCGGGCATTGCTCCGCTGATCCAGCGCCTGGATGCGCCGCGAGCCAGCATCGAGCAACTGGAGCTGGTGCATCCGCTTGATTACATTGAACAAATTCAGGAGGCAACGCCCGGTCACGGGCTTGCCTATCTCGACCCGGATACCGCGCTATGTCCGGATAGCTGGAATGCCGCGCTGCGTGCCGCAGGGGCCGCCATCATGGCCACCGATCTGGTGCTGGGCGGGCAGGCCGAGGCGGCGTTCTGCAGCGTGCGTCCGCCCGGACACCATGCCGAACACGACCGCGCCATGGGCTTTTGCGTGTTCAACAACATCGCGCTGGCGGTGCGTCATGCCATGACGCAACACGCACTGGAGCGGGTGGCGATTGTCGATTTCGATGTCCATCACGGCAATGGCACAGAAGAAATTTTCGCCGGCGATGAGCGAGTGCTGATGCTCTCGACCTTTCGTCATCCCTACTATCCGCACAGCGGTGCTGACAGTCATGCGCCGAACATGGTGAACGTGCCGCTGCCGCGTGGTGCCGATGGCGCAGCGCTGCGCCAGGCCTTTGAACAGGTGTGGTTGCCGCGCCTGGAAGCGCATCGGCCGCAGATGCTGTTCATCTCGGCCGGCTTCGATGCCCATGTCGAAGATGACATGGGCGGACTGCGTTTCACCGAGGCCGACTACGCCTGGATCACCAGCCGCATCAAGGAAGTGGCACAGCGCCATGCCGCAGGCCGCATCGTCAGCGTGCTCGAGGGCGGCTATGCGCTGTCAGCGCTGGGGCGCAGCGTGGTGGCGCACCTCAAGGTGCTGGGTGGGTTTTGAGTATGCGTTTCTGGGCTATCGACCGGCAGCAGGAGCGGAGCAAGAATCAGTCAGGCCACGATTCTGAATTCGGTTGCCATTGCAATCGGACGAACGTTATTTTTTTCGCGTTTCATCTGCACCAGGCCATAGTTGGACATAGTCTTGAGCGTGCGTGACAAATTGCTGGTTTTACGTCCGGTTATTTCCGCCAGCGAGGAAATGGACTGTGGTTTGGCTTGCTGAATCACCCGCAACAAGCTGCGGTTCTCATCGCTCAAGACTTCGGCCAGTGAGCGCATCGAGGTAAACCAGATTTTTGGCTCCGAGGGTTTGGGCTTGTATTCACCCCGGGCGATGGCTATTACCCGGGCACGGATGCCTTCCTGCGGCAGAATGCCGATCACGATTGCCTTCATGGTTGTTTGACCTCCTGTAATACCCGGTCGACTTCACTGAAGAAGTCTTCCAGCAGTTGCTGCGCATTCTGAAATTCGTACGGGACGCCCTTGTCGGTGGCGCTTCTATGTCGGTGATCGTAGGCTAGCCGCTGTCCCGAGAACTTGAACTTTGCGGTTGGCTTCACTGCATGCGCGTTGTCGTAGCCAAGGATGCGTTTGCCATGCGGCTCATGCAATGTCAGCGCATAGCGAATTCCGTGAGGGATGCCAGCGCTAGTAACGACACGCCAAGCCTCGATCTTGATCCAATAACCCTCTCCCTGATCCAGAATCTGGTCATGGAGCTCGATCAGTGTCGCGATGCCATAGTCTTCACGCATGAGAGAGTATATCAGCGGTTGATAAATTGATAAACCGCCCGGAAGCGATGCCCTAGCCTCCGCCACCCTGCATTAATGCCCCTGCCGCCCGCTGCAAGCTGTCCGTTGTCAGAGCATTCAGGTTGAGCACCTGCGCCTGTGCCAGGCCGGGATAGTTGGTCGAGGACGATCGCAGGTAGGCCGGGTCGTAGTGCTGCGCCAACAGCTGCGTTACCAGTTCTGTCCATTGGCCGGCATCGATCAGGGCATCCCAGTCAGCGATGCGCTCATTGCCGTGCAGGGCCTTGAGGTGTGACAGCTTCTCTTTCAGCACGGCTGGCTGCGACAGAAAGTGCTGGTACTCGGCCACCAGGAATTCCACCCGCGCTGGCAGCGGCGCGTCGATGCGGATGCAGGCACCGGCACGCATGCGGGCCATCAGCTGTTCATGCACTTGCAGGTTGCCGATCTTCTTGCTCTCGGCCTCGACATACACCGGCCTCGACACATCAAAGCCGCGCAACGCGTCCCACACCAGACTGTCGAACATCTTTTGCGATGGTTGCGGCGCGCCGGGAAGCTCGCCCAGCAGTGAGCCGCGATGGCAGGCCAGCGCTTCCAGATCGAGCACCTGTGCGCCGGCGGCCGCGAGCTGTTCCAGCAGGCGACTCTTGGCGCTGCCGGTGACGCCGCAGATGACGCGAAATTGCAGCGCATCGGCCAGTGCGCCCAGGCGCAGCAGGATGGCCTTGCGATAAGCGCGATAGCCGCCTTCGAGGGTCTGCGCCTGCCAGCCCACCTGGCGCAGGATGTGGCCCATGGCACCCGAGCGTTTGCCGCCGCGCCAGCAATAGATCAGCGGCTTCCAGCTACGCGGATGCTGCGCGAATCGGTGTTCGAGATGCTGCGCGATATTGCGTGCCACCAGCGCTGCACCAAGCTTTTGCGCTTCGAATACCGACACCTGTTTGTACAGCGTACCGACCTGGATGCGCTGCTGGTCATCCAGCACCGGGCAGTTGATCGCACCCGGAACGTGGTCTTCGGCGAATTCGCCGGGTGAGCGCACATCAATCACCGCATCAAACTGTTGCAGCTGATCCAGTGCGTTGTCGATGTCGCAATGCGTGGTGTTTGGCACGATGTGAGGCTTGTTGTTGGGAGAGATGTTGGATGCGATTTTGGATGAGATGTTGGATGGCATGGCGGAGGACATCGCGCCTCAGGGTAACAGTGGTCGCAGGCGCTTCCACACGGTCTCCAGCATCAGTGGCTGGGCGGCGGCGGTGGGGTGCAATCCGTCGGGCTGGAAGCGCTCGCGTTGCTCGGCGAAGCCTTCGAACAAAAAGGGCACCAGCGCAGCCGGATGACGCGCATCGCGCGCCAGCAGGGCAAAGCTGTCGGCAAATTCACGCGTGTATTGCGGACCGTAATTCGGCGGCATGCGCATGCCAACCAGCAGCAGCCGTGCGCCGGCCTGATGCGAGGCCAGCAGGATGCGCGACAGGTTTTCGCGCAGTTGCGCAATGGGCAGACCGCGCAGGCCGTCGTTTGCACCCAGCTCGACAATCACGATGGCTGGCCGGGTTTGTTTCAGTAATGTGGCAATGCGCGCTGCACCGCCGGCACTGGTTTCGCCACTGATGCTGGCATTCACCACGATATACTGCGGATGCGTTGTGCGCAGTCGCGCCTCGAGCAACGCCACCCAACCATCCTGCCGCGCCAGACCATAGGCCGCTGACAGACTGTCACCGAATACCAGCAGGGTTTTGCCCTGCGATTTTTCAGGCGTGGCAGGGTTCGACTCGCTGGCCGCCGCGCTGCCCGGGTGGGTGCCCAGACCGCAGGCCAGCGCGAGCATGCCGCAACATAGTCGCAGCAGTGCTCTTCTGATGTTGTTGAACCAACCGGATTGATACCGCGCCATGTCTGATTCCTTTTTGCCGCAAAACCCGCCCGCCATGGTGCAGGCCGATGACCTGAGCAAGTGGGTGCCGAATGCTGGTGCCGCAGGGACTGCTGCACAGCTCGCCATTCTGGACCATGTCAGCCTGTCAGTGGCGGCGGGTGAGGCAGTGGCCATCGTCGGCGCTTCGGGTTCGGGCAAATCGACCTTGCTCAGCCTGTTGGCCGGGCTGGATTTGCCCAGCAGCGGCCGCATCGCGCTCGATGGCGTCGATCTGCTGGCGCTGGATGAAGACGGTCGTGCCGCCTTGCGCGCGCGGCTGGTGGGTTTTGTGTTCCAGTCGTTTCATTTGCTGCCGGCGTTGTCGGCCTGCGAGAACGTGATGCTGCCGCTCGAGCTGGCCGGTGTCGCCGGTGCACGGCAACGCGCCGAGGCCATGCTCACGCGGGTCGGGCTGGGTCAGCGCCTGCATCACTCGCCGCGCACGCTCTCCGGTGGCGAGCAGCAGCGGGTAGCGCTGGCGCGTGCCTTTGTGATGCAACCGCGCCTGCTGTTTGCCGACGAGCCCACCGGCAATCTCGATGCTGCCACGGGTGCGGAAATCATCGAGTTGCTGTTCCAGCTCAATGCCGAGCAGGGTACGACCCTGGTGCTGGTGACGCATGACGAGACCCTGGCGCGGCGTTGTCAGCGCCAGATACGCCTGGCGGGCGGACGCGTGCAGTCATGACGCATGCAGTGACAACGACTCGCTGGCTGCCGGCGTCGAACCTGCTGGGCGAGCTGGTGCTGGCCTGGCGCATGCTTCGCCGGGATGCCCGTGCCGGCGAGTTGAAGCTGCTCGGTCTGGCGCTGGTGCTGGCGGTGGCCAGCGTCAGCAGCGTGGGGTTTTTCTCCGACCGGGTGCGTCAGGCACTGCTGCGCGAAGCCACCCAGTTGCTGGGTGCCGATGTGTTGTTGCTGGCCGATCATCCCTGGCCCGACAGTCTGCGGCGCGACATCGCACAGCGCGGCTTGCAGCGCGCCGAAACCGTGGGTCTGGTGAGCATGGCGCGCCACGCCGGCCAGGCGCAGCTGGCCAGCGTCAAGGCGGTGAGCGATGGCTATCCGCTGCGTGGCAGCCTGCTGGTGGACGGAGTGCCGGCCAAGGCGCCCGCGCCGGGCACGGTGTGGCTGGATGCGCGTCTGGCGCAGGCACTGGCAGTGCAGCGCGGCCAGATGCTGGAGCTGGGCGAGCGCAGTCTGCGTGTGGCCGGGGTTATTGATCTGGAGCCGGATCGTGGCGTGTCGTTTTTCAATATCGCGCCGCGACTGATGATGCATGCCGATGATCTGGCCTCGACCGCGCTGGTGCAGCCGGGCAGTCGCATCAACTGGCAGATGCTGGCCGCCGGCGCACCGGATGCGGTGCAGGCCTTCGAGCGTGCCATCACGCCCACGCTCGGCCGGGGCGAGAGCCTGCAGAGCCTGAGCAATGCCCGGCCGGAGATGCGCGCCGGGCTGGATCGCAGCGAACACATGATCGGCCTCACCGCCATGCTGGCAGTGATTCTGGCAGCGGTGGCGGTATCGCAGGCCAGTCATCGTTTCACGGCGCGGCATCTGGACGGCTATGCGGTGATGCGCTGTTTTGGCGTGGCGCAGTCGCGCCTGTTGCGTCTGTTCGGCTTGGAGTTCGCGTTGCTGGGTGTGCTGGCGGCGGCGCTGGGTTGCGCCCTGGGCTGGCTGGTGCAATGGGGCCTGGCCGGCCCGCTGGCCGAAGTGCTGGGCCTGAGTCTGCCCACGCCATCGCTGTGGCCGCTGTGGCAGGGCCTGCTCAGCGGTCTGGCCTTGTTGCTCGGTTTTTCCCTGCCGCCGCTATGGCAACTGGCGCGTGTACCGGCACTGCGGGTGATACGGCGTGATCTGGATGTGGCCGGTGCACGCCGCGTGTTGTCCGGGCTGTTCGGTGTGCTGGTGCTGGCGCTGTTGCTGCTGTGGCAGGCCGGGGACAGCCGTCTGGCGTCTGTGGTGCTGGGTGGCTTCGCTGCTGCCTTTGCGCTGTTTGGTGTGCTGTGCTGGCTGCTGCTGCAGGGGCTGGGTATTTGTTTGCGTCGGCGTGGTGGGGACGGTCCTGGTTGGAACTACGGCTGGCACTACGGTTGGCGGCTCGGGCTGATAAATCTGCATCGACGCGCTGCGGCCAACAGCCTGCAAATCCTTTCGCTGGCCCTGGCGCTGACGGCCCTGCTGATGCTCAGCTTCACCCGTGGCGACCTGCTCGAGAGCTGGCGCGCCAAACTCGGCCCGGATACGCCGAACCGCTTTTTGCTCAACATCCAGCCTGAGCAGCGCGAACCGGTCGAGATGATGTTCGCCGCGGCGGGCCTGCCAGCGCCGCAAACCTTTCCGATGGTGCGTGGCCGGTTGCTGCAGGTGAACGGTCAGGATGTCGACCCGGCGGCGTTCGAGGACAGGGCACGCCGACTGGTGGAGCGCGAGTTCAATCTGTCCGCAATGCAAACCTTGCCCTCGCACAACCGCATCACCGCCGGGCGCTGGTTTGCGGGCCCGGACGACAATAGCTTCTCGGTCGAGGAGGGCATCGCCCGCACGCTGGGCTGGAAGCTCGGTGACGAGCTGCGCTTTCAGGTGGCCGGACGCGACTTCACCGCGCGCATCAGCAGTCTGCGCAAGCTCGACTGGGATTCGATGCGGGTGAACTTTTTTGTCATTGCCCCGCCTGCGCTGTTGCGCGAGGCGCCAGCCTCCTACATCACCAGCTTCCGTCTGCCCGAGGCGCAGGCCGGTTTTGCCAACCAGTTGTCGCAGCGCTTTCCCAATCTGACGCTGGTCGACACGGCGGCCATCCTGCGTCAGGCGCAAGCGGTGGCCGATCAGCTCATCGCTGCCTTG
>CAIPUP010000184.1 GCA_903868285.1 uncultured beta proteobacterium | reverse complement strand
TCGCCTTCGAAGCGCGCAACTCCATGGCGCGGAACTCGGCCAGCAGCTGCAGTCCGTAGGGCGTCACGCTGGCGCCGCCGCCGCGCGAACCACCCACGGCGCGCGCCACCACCGGCTGGCGAAAACTGCGATTGAGCGCATCCGCCAGCTGCCAGGCGCGGCGATACGACATGCCCAGCTCACGCCCGGCAGCAGAAATCGAACCACTGCGCACGATGGCCTCCAGCAAGGCTGCCTTGCCCGGCCCCATGGCAGGCGTCTGCGCGCCCAGCACCCGCAGCGTGAGGCCGGGGTAGACGGTGCGAGAGGAAGGCTTGGCGGTGCTGCGGGGGCTGGACATGAGGCGATTCTATGACGGGACGGGAACGATCCCACCCAGCGAGTACATGACGCCAAAAGCAGAAAATTCTGTTGTATTTCATGAGATACAATCAGCCATGTTTGAAATCCGTCAAACTTCGATTTACAAAAACTGGTTTTCAACGCTAAGAGATAAAACCGCCAGAGCCAGGATTGACGTTCGAATCCGCCGCCTCTCCCTTGGGAATCATGGCGATGCCAAGCCTGTTGGCTAAGGCATATCAGAACTGAGAGTTGACTATGGCCCCGGCTATCGCATTTATTTCATTCAGCGTGGTGAATCACTCGTAGTGCTGTTTGCCGGTGGCGACAAGTCCTCGTAAAGGAAGGACATACAAGCTGCAAAAGCGCTGGCAAAGACCCTCTAGGAGATTGGATATGGCAAAGACTGTCACCAAAGCGTGGGACGCCGCAGAACACCTTAAGAATGACGAGGATATGGCCGCCTATCTTGAAGCGGCGCTGCACGAAGGCGATGCTTCCCTCATTGCGGCCGCGCTAGGGGATATCGCCCGGGCCAAGGGTATGAGCAAGATTGCGATGGATGCGGGACTAGGTAGAGAAAGCCTCTACAAAGCCTTGTCACCGCAGGGAAACCCCGAATTCGCCACGATCATGAAAGTAGTCGCAGCACTCGGGCTGCGACTGCACGCCACGCCAGCCTGAGGCCACGCCCTCAAACCCCCTCCTGCCCCGCATTCGGAAAAAACAACTGCTCGCTGCCGATCTTGTAATCGGCTATTGCGCGCTGGCCTTCGCCGGAAACCAGCCAGTCGATGAAGGCCTGGGCCAGGTCTTTCTTGATGTGCGCATGCCTGGCCGGATTGACCAGGATCACGCCGTATTGATTGAACAGGCGCTTGTCGCCCTCGACCGCAATCACCAGCTCGGCGCGATTGCGAAAAGCAATCCAGGTGGCGCGATCCGACAGGATGTAGGCGTTCATCGAGGCTGCGGTGTTGAGCGCCGGTCCCATGCCCTGCCCGACATCGCGATACCACGGGCCCTTGTCGCGCGCGATGTCCACGCTGGCGAGCTTCCACAAGTCGAGTTCGGCGCTATGCGTGCCACTGCGATCACCGCGTGACACGAACGCTGCCGCACTGCGCTGTATGCGACGCAGTGCCTCGACAATGTCCTTGCCACCATTGACCCTGGCGGCATCGGCACGCGGGCCGATCAGCACGAAGTCGTTGTACATCACCGGCAATCGTTTGACGCCAAAGCCATCGGCAACGAATTTTTCTTCGGCGGCACGGGCATGCACGAAGGCCACATCGGCATCGCCACGGCGCGCCAGATCGAGTGCCTGACCTGTACCCAGCGCCACCACGCGCACCTGCACGCCGGTTTTCTGTTGATACATGGGCAATAGATGCTTGAACAAGCCCGATTGCTCGGTGGAGGTGGTCGAGGCCACAGTGATAAAGCGTTCCTGTGCCGGCAATGGCATCGACATCAGCACCAACGACGCCGCGGCAAAACCTGATATCGACCGCAGCGCTACAAGCCTGCTTTTCACCAACATCCGCTTTACACCCATGGCAGTTCTCCTCGAATGAATGCAGCCGCCTCGCTACTACCCGGCTGCGAAAAAAATTGATCGCTGGCGCTGTGCTCCAGCAAGCGGCCCTGCGATAAAAACACAATGTCATCAGCCAGCCGTCGCGCCTGACCGAGGTTGTGTGTGCTCATGATGACGCGCGTACCAGCGTGATGGATGGCATCGATCACAGCCTCGATTTCGCGCGTCGCATGCGGATCAAGATTGGCCGTCGGCTCGTCCAGAAACAGCACCTGTGGCGACAAGGCCCAGGCGCGTGCCAGCGCAACACGCTGCTGCTCGCCACCGGACAGCACCCGCGCCTGACGCTGCGCCAGATGCATCAGGCCAACCCGGCGCAGGGCTTCGATGGCATGCGCCTCGCGTTGCGCTGCACCTTGCGCTGCAACTTGTGCCGTATTGCGGAGCTGCGCCGGAATCCAGCCCGGCAACGCAGCTTGCAAGTCCAGCGCGTAAAGCAGGTTGTCCAACACCGAACGACGCAACAGCACCGGGCGCTGAAACACCATGGCCTGATGGTGCGCTGGCGTCAGACTATGTTCGCGCGCGCCTTCCCAGCACAGTTGCCCGCTGGTGACGGGCAACAGTCCATGACACAGACGCATCAGGACACTTTTGCCAGCACCGTTGGGCCCGACAATCACCGAGCGCCGGCCGGCCTCGAAACGCGCGTTGATGTCTTGCAACACGCGCTGCGCACCAACGCAATAGCCAACGCCCTGCAATTGCAAGGGCAAGATGCTTTTGCCTGCGGATGGTTGATGTCGCAGCGGCTCAGCCATAGCGCCGCTCGGCCAGGGTTTTGACGCTCTGCGCCAGCGCATTGAGCAGCAGCACCAGGCTCATCAGCACTATGCCCAGACCCAGCGCCAGCGGCAGATCGCCCTTGCTGGTTTCCAGCGCAATCGCTGTGGTCATGACGCGCGTCACGCCATCGATGTTGCCGCCGACGATCATCACCGCGCCGACCTCGGCCGCAGCACGACCGAATCCGGCCAGCAGCGCGGTGAGCAAGGAAAACCGTCCATCCCAGATCAGGGTCAGAGCACAGCGCAAGCGGCTGGCATTGAGCGAGAGCAGCTGCTCGCGATACTCGCGCCAGGCATCCGCGATCGCCTGACGCGACAGCGCCGCGATGATGGGAATGATCAGCAGCGTCTGCGCCAGCACCATGGCCGAGGGTGTGAACAAGATGCCCAGCGGCCCCAGTGGCCCGGCGCGTGACAGCAGCAAGTACACCAGCAAGCCGGCCACCACTGGCGGCAAACCCATGAGCGCGTTGAGCACCACCGTCAGCGCCGCGCGACCGGGGAAGCGCCCGACCGCAATCGCCGCGCCCAGCGGCAAGCCGATCAGGCTTGCGCACAGCACCGCGCTCAGGCTGACCTGCAGGCTCAGCCCGACAATCGGCCACAGCGCGCCCTCGCCTGTCCACAGCCCAGTCCACAGCAGCGCCAGCGCCTGCTGCAGCGCATCGCTCAGACCAGCGCCCGTTCCTGACACAGTGACAGTCGAGCTAGGCAACGGAAGCGCACTCCTTTATGCTTGTAGGTGAAATTCAAAAACATGCTAATTGTCTATTTTTATTGAATTTTTTAGCAATAGGCTGATATGAGCATATTTAAAATTATTCCTGTGGTGGGGTGGCTGCTGGACGGCACCGAGGCGGTCGACCCGCGTCTGCTGCAACTGCTGGAGGGGATCGAAGCCGAAGGCTCGCTGCAACAGTCGGCGCGCCGGCATGGGCTGTCCTATCGCCATGCCTGGGGCCTGCTGGAGCACTGGGGCCAGCGTTTTGGCCAACCCTTGGCACTGCTCGAACGCGGCCGAGGTGCCAGCCTCAGCCGTACCGGCGCGGCGCTGCTGGAGGCACAGCGGCAGGCCAGTGCGGTGACACGCGAAGCGCTGCAAGGCATCGCGGCGCAATTCCAGCGCACGGTCGATGCCATGGGCCCGGACGGCACAGACCCCAATGCCGCGCCTCTTGCGGCGACCACGCTGCAGGTCTGCGCCAGCCACGACCTGGCGCTGACACGGGCGCGCGACGCACTCACCAGCAGCGGGGTCGATCTCACGCTGCAGGTGCAAGGCAGTCTCGATGCCTTGCAGGCACTGCTGGAGCGACGCTGCGATATCGCCGGCTTTCATCTGCGCCACGGGCAATCGGTACAGGCCTGGCTGATGCAACACGGCGCGGGCAATCCGCCGGCGAGCCGCGAAGCGAACAGAAGTGGCAGCAAAAGCGGCGGCAGCAAAAGCAGCGGCAGCAAGCGCCCGTCCAGCCTGCTGCTGGCGGTACTGACCGAACGCGAACAAGGCTTGATGCTGCGCCCAGCACTGGCCGGACAGATCCAAACCCTGGCCGATCTGGCGCGCGGGGGGGAACGCTTTCTCAACCGCCAGCGCGGCTCGGGCACACGCGCACTGCTGGACGAACTGCTGCGCGAAGCCGGCCTGCGTCCGGCCATGATTCGCGGCTATCAGGATGAGGAATTCACCCATCTGGCGGTGGCCGCCAGTATCGCGGGGGGCGGTGCCGATGCCGGCTTTGGCATTCGCGCTGCGGCCGAGCGCTTTGGTCTGGCCTTTGTGCCGCTGGCGCGCGAAACCTATTACCTTGCGTCACGCGCCGATGGCGCTGTCGCCGTCAGCCTCAGCCGCATCGCCGCCTGGCTGCGCGACGCGGCGTTTCGCACGCTATGCCAGGACCTGCCGGGCTACGACACCACCCACTCCGGCGAGGAATCGCTGTTCGAGCCACCGCGCCGGCCGCGTGGACGGCCGAGGGGATCGGGTACCCCGGTGACTCGCTAATCGATATAGGCGTCGGTGTTGCCAGAAAATTGGAGCGGCGCAGGCATCGGTGCTCTAACCGACAATTCAATATTCGTTCGATACTTTGGTGCTATCCGATCACGAATCCTGGCTGCCAAATTCATCTGAATCTGATTGCCATCCGAAGAAAGTGCAGTCCCAAGAGAAAGCGGATCGTGCTGTTTGTAACAATTGCTCATCACCTCCTCAAAACCCCTTGCTAATCTCCAGCCACGCCTGCAGCGCCCGACTGCCGCCCACCATGCTCGACACCGGGCCGATGGAGCTGGCGAGGTAGAGCGTGCTACGCCACTGCTCGGGGCCGCTCCAGCGCATGCCGATCCCTGCGCCTTCCAGCGTGGCGATGTTGGCGCCATTGCTCACCGGGCGGTCATTCACCCGCACCCGGCCCTGCTCCCAGAACAACAAGCTCTGCCACTGTCCCGGCAAGGGCAGCGCCAGATCGCGCTGCCACTCCAATGTGGTGGCGCTGACGCTGTCGCCCGACAGTGCGCTGACATCAAAGGCACGCAGCAGGTTCGGGCCGCCGAGGGACATCTTCTGCGAGCTATCGAGGTTGCGCAGCGCATGCTGTCCCTGCAGCGTCAGCGCCAGGCGGTTGCTGCGATCCAGCCTTTGCAAGCGGTTGAAATAAAAACCCAGCTTGTTGAAATTGCCCTGCTTGATCAGGCCGCTGGCATCGGCCGCCGCTTCCGCTGCATCATCGAACGACAGATTGCCAGCCACCGCAGACAGGCTGGCGGTGTTCTGCCCGCCACCCAACCAATCGTCGGTCAGGTCACCACTGAGCGTGAGGGTACTCAAGCGCAAGTGACGATCGTTGTAGGACTGATAAATCTCGATGCGATCGCGCAGCTTCACATGCTCTTGCTGTAATTGCAGATTGAGGTTGGCATCGCGGCTGCGCAGCAACGGATGCCGCAACCACAGGCTGCTGACATTGGCCGTACCGTGTGCCTCCAGGCTGGAAAAATTGCCGATCAGGCGATAGAGCAAATCGGAATAGGCCGCACCAAGGCGTGTGCCATCGCCATCGATCAGGGTTTCATAGGCAATGCGGTGATATTTCAGGCTGCTGCTGCCCGAGCCCAGCATATTGAGCGTGAGGGTGTCGCCGGTGCCCGCCAAGCCGGCCATACCGAGCGCGCCAGACAGGCGCTTGCGCCCGAGCGAACTGCTGCCACTGTTATCCAGCAGCGCGTTACCCCAGAATTGCTGCGCCTTGTCGACACGCACATCCAGATCGGAGCTTCCCACTTGGGAACCCGGACGCAACAAGCCACGCGCATCCACGCCCGGAATGTCCTGCAATAACAGCAAGGTGCGGTCCAGTGCCGGCTGGCGTATTGGCTCACCCGTGCGCAAGCGGCCGAGGGTACGGGCGATGACGCCATCGCCCTGCACACCGCTGCGATTGTCGATACGCAGCTCGCCGTAACGACCTTCCAGCACCAGAATTTCCACCTGCCCCTGATCGATGGTCTGGGCCGGGATATAGGCCCGGGCAAACGGGAAGCCACGCGCGCGATACCACTCGGTAATGCGATCAGCAAAGCGCTGCAACTGCGCCAGCGTGAGAGTTTGCCCTTCGGCCTCACGCACCAGCGCCTGCAAGGTCGCAACATCCACACTGATATCGCCCACCAGCACCAGCTTGCGCACCACAAAGGCACCGCTGGCCGGCATGTCCGGCGCAGTGGAAGGCTGTGCGCCCGGTGCCTCTGGTCGCACACCGGAGGGCGGCTGCGCAGCGGGTGCCGGCATCTGGCGCAGAAAATCACCAGCGCCGGGGGTCTGCGCCAATGCTGGTGTATTCAATGCGGCCAAAACACTCCACAGCAAAGCGAAAAATGCCGCAACGAAACCGGCGTGAGTGAAGACAGGCGCGCGCATTATTCGAAGTCCTGATCGCTGAGCAGGGTGGCGGCACGATCCGGCAGGCGGATGCCGCTGCCCACCACTTGCAGCAGGCCATCGCCGCGACCATCGCCTTCGCCACTGGCGCAGTCGGCGGCGCTGGCCGATGCCGTACCGGCGCTGTCATCCTTGTTGCCGCTGTCCTGACTGTTGCCACTGTCAGCCACGGCGCAACGCGATGCCAGTTGCAGCAAGCCTTGCTGCAGCGGATCGGGCAGGCTGCGGCGTTTGGTGATGCTGCGCAGTACGCTGGGAAGTTCGGGCGGGGTGACCGGCTCCGCCGTCACCGGCCGCAGGTCGCGGAACACCGCCACGCCACGCAACTGCGGCGTCGCCTGCCCCGAGGCCCAGGTGTTGGTGAAATCAAAATTGCTGAAGCTGCCTGCCTGGGCAAACTGCTCGGCCGTCAGCGCGGTGGCCGGCGGCGTGGCGCGCGTGGTGCCGCCAGCCCAGGCGGCGGCACTGCCTTGTTTCCAGTAGCTGTCGGTGATGGAGGCGCGGCCATTTAGTGATTCTCCGTCTGTACCCACCAAGCCTCCGGCAGCGGGCCCTGACACTAAGCCTGTGGCATAGCTGTGGCTTATTGAAGAACCACCCTTAATGCCCCCGACCAGCCCGCCAGCGCGGTATCCGTGGGTGCCAACAGCCGTCGCGTTCACCGCGCCAGTGGCATAGCTGTCGAAAATGTCTCCGCCGCTGTTAGTACCAACCAGCCCGCCCACCGGACCCGAATTGGCGTCCACCCTACCGCTGGCATAACTGCTACCGATGATTCCGCCGTGGTTTGCTCCCACCAGGCCACCGGCATCGGCTAGGGTAACGCTGCTGGTGGTGGTGCTTTGCACCGCCACCGCCGCAAAGCTGTCGTAAATCTCACCGACGTTGTGGCCCACCAGGCCACCCACCTTGTAGCTGGCGCTGACCTCACCCTCGGCATAGCTGTGGCGGATCACGCCATAGTTCGTACCCACCAGCGCACCGACGCCAGATCGCCCCCGAATACGCACCCGGTTGAGGCCGATGTCACGCAGCTCACCGCCAAGGTTACCGTTCGCATTCGCGACACGCCCGAACAAACCCACCTCATCCCCTGCCGGCCGCTGGATGCTGAGCTGGTCGATGACATGGCCCAGGCCATGGAAGCGGCCTGAAAACGCCTCGCCGTTCTTCCCGATCGGCTTGAAGCCCAGCTTGTTGCCGCTGCCATCGTCATTCCAGTTAGCGGTGTCGCTGGCATCGATGTCCGCGCCCAGCACGTAGTTGCCACCCAGGCGGCCGCTGTAGCCCAGGCCCTGCAGGCTGTTGGTCGCATCGGCACGGGTCTCATCGCCGGCCTGCCCCAGCTGGGTGATGACGGTGTAT
>CAIPUP010000183.1 GCA_903868285.1 uncultured beta proteobacterium | reverse complement strand
TCAGACGTTAAACCTGAAGTGCATCACATCACCATCGCGCACGATGTATTCCTTGCCCTCCAGGCGCATCTTGCCGGCCTCTTTCGCGCCCTGCTCGCCCTTGCAGGCGATGAAGTCCTCGTAGCCGATGACTTCGGCACGAATGAAACCGTGTTCGAAGTCGGTGTGGATGACACCGGCGGCCTGGGGTGCGGTGGCACCTTGCTGCACCGTCCAGGCGCGCACTTCCTTTTCACCGGCAGTGAAATACGTCTGCAGTCCCATCAGGGCGTAACCAGCACGAATGACGCGCGCCAGCCCCGGTTCCTGCATGCCCATGTCGGCCAGAAACAGTGACTTTTCCTCGTCATCCAGGTCGGCGATCTGCGCTTCGATAGCGGCACTGATGGCCACCACCGGCGCGTTCTCGGATTTGGCAAGCGCCATCACCCGGTCCAGCAGCGGATTGTTCTGAAAGCCCTGCTCCGAGACGTTGGCGACATACATCGCCGGCTTGGTGGTGAGCAGGAACATCGGCTTGATGACTGCCAGTTCCTCCTTGGACAAATCCACCGTGCGCACTGGCCTGGCTTCATTCAGCACCGGCTTGATTTTGTCGAGCACGGCGATGATGCGTTGCGCTTCCTTGTCGTTGCCGGTCTTGGCGACCTTGGCATAGCGCTGATAGGCCTTGTCAACCGAGGCCAGATCGGCCAATGCCAGTTCGGTGTTGATGACTTCAATGTCGGAGATGGGATCGACCTTGCCCGACACATGCACCACATTCGGATCGTCGAAGCAGCGCACCACATGCGCGATGGCATCGGTCTCGCGGATATTGGCCAGAAATTTGTTGCCAAGGCCCTCGCCCTTGGAAGCCCCGGCAACCAGACCGGCGATATCAACGAATTCCACTGCCGCCGGCAACACCCGCTGCGGCTTGACGATGGCCGCGAGCGCATCCAGGCGCGGATCGGGCACTTCAACGATGCCGACGTTGGGCTCGATGGTGCAAAAGGGATAGTTCTCAGCCGCAATACCCGCCTTGGTCAGGGCGTTGAAGAGAGTGGATTTACCAACATTGGGCAAGCCAACGATGCCGCATTTCAAAGACATGGGTTCAACCTTTCGTGTGCAGCTTGAGCATGGCCGCCGTCATGTCGCCAGACAGCATGAGGGGCATGCAGTCCAGCACTTTATCGATGTTGAGATCAATGGCGATACGATCATCCGGTGCGGGTGAGGACAACACATAGTCCGCTACCAGACTGCGGTCCCCGGGATGACCAATGCCGATACGCAAGCGCCAGAAATCCTGCGTGCCGAGCACGGCGGAAATATCTTTCAGACCGTTGTGCCCGGCTACACCGCCACCTTTTTTCAGCTTGACCACGCCAGGCGCGAAATCCAGTTCGTCATGAATCACCAGAATTTGCTCGGCTGGAATCTTGAAAAAACGCGCCAGTCCTCCGACGCAACGACCGGACTCGTTCATGAAGGTCTGCGGTTGCACCAGCCAGACTTCGTTGCCCGCAGCGTTCTGGGATGCAGGCATTTTGCCGATGAGGCCGTGATAGCGCGCATCCTTGGTCAGCGTAACGCCAGCCTTGGCCGCCAGCGCGTCGATGGCCCAGAAGCCGACGTTATGACGGTCGCGTTCATATTTTTTACCCGGATTCCCCAGGCCGGCCAGCAGTCGGATTGTCGTTGTCATCAAGATGCTTCGTTCAATACTGATAGAAAAAAGGCGCGGGAGATAAAGCCCGCGCCTTTTCCTGTGCTGCGTCCTCGGGCAGCGCCAGCCTTACTTCTTGGCCGGTGCGTCCTTGGCTGCAGCATCCGGCGCCTTTTGCTTGGCGGCTGGCACATCCGCTGCGGAAGGCGCAGCGGTCGATTCGTCGTCAGCAGAGGCACGTGGTACCTGGCAGATCACGACCGCCGGGTTTTCCTTGCCACGCAACACCACCTCGACGCCCTTGGGCAACAGCAGATCCTTCACATGCACGGTGTTGCCCACGGTCAGACCGGAGAGATCCACCGGAATGAACTCGGGCAGATCGGCTGGCAGACAGCGGATTTCGATTTCATTCAGGATGTGGCTGACAGTTGCGCTCTGACCCTTGACCGCCGGCGAGCTCTCTGCGCCGGAAAAGTGCAAAGGCACCTTCATGCGGATCTTTTCATCCGCTGCGATACGCTGGAAGTCAACATGCTGCACCTGGGCTTTCCACGGATGCATATTGACCGAGCGCAGCAGTACTTGCTGCGGCTTGCCGTCGACCACCAGACTCAGAATCGAGGCATGGAACTTCTCATGCCGCAGCTGATTCCAGATGGCGTTGTGATCGAGATCAACACTCTCAGCGTCCTTCTTGCCACCATAAACAATGGCGGGAACACGTCCACTGAGGCGCAGGCGGCGGCTCGCTCCGGTACCCTGCTCTTTGCGCGATTGCGCAACAACTTCATACGATGCCATGGCATCCTCCAGAAAAACCGACCAGTGCCTGGGCACCAGCCGGGACAACGCGGGAACACTTCCCCGCTCGATATGACATCCCCGCGACCAGGGAATGCCGGTAAAACTTATTCCATGAACAAGGACGAAACAGAGTCCTCGTTGCTGATACGCAAAATGGTTTCGGCCAACAAGCCCGCCACCGACAACACACGAATTTTTTTACAGGCCTGCGCTTCTTTGGACAGCGGAATCGTGTCAGTGACGACCAGTTCGTCCAGTGCCGGCTCGGTGATGCGGGCGACGGCGCTGCCCGACAACACGGCATGGGTGCAATAGGCCACCACGCGGGTTGCGCCCTGGTCTTTCAGCGCCTGCGCTGCCTTGGTCAGGGTGCCGGCGGTATCGACGATGTCATCCATGATGACGCAGGTGCGACCTTCGACATCACCGATGATGTTCATCACCTCTGACACGTTCGCACTCGGACGACGCTTGTCGATGATGGCCAGATCGGCATCCAGACGCTTGGCCATGGCGCGCGCGCGCACCACACCACCAACGTCCGGCGAGACCACCAGCAGATTTTCGTAACCATGCTTCCAGACATCCCCCAACAGCACCGGCGTGGAATAGATGTTGTCCACCGGCACATCGAAAAAGCCCTGAATCTGGTCGGCATGCAGGTCCATGGTCAACACCCGGTCGACCTGGGCTGCCTGCAGCATGTTGGCGACTACCTTGGCACTGATGGCCACCCGCGCCGAACGGGTACGCCTGTCCTGACGGGCGTAGCCAAAATAGGGAATGGCAGCCGTCACACGACCTGCCGAGGAACGCTTGAGCGCATCCACCATCAACAACACTTCCATCAGGCTGTCGTTGGTGGGCGCACAGGTGGACTGCAGCACGAAGCAATCCTTGCCGCGCACGTTGTCCAGCAACTCCACGGTGGACTCGCCATCGGAGAATTTGCCGACCTTGGCATGGCCGATCGGAATATTGAGGCGACGCACCACGGCATGGGCCAACAAAGGGTTGGCATTGCCAGTGAACACCATCAAGCTTTCGTAAGCCATTACCGTTTGCCTGTGTTGTTCAGGAATTCCAGGAGGACAGCACGCAGGTCGTGCAAGGGTGGCTGGGGAGGAAGGATTCGAACCTTCGCATGCCGGAATCAAAATCCGGTGCCTTAACCAGCTTGGCGACTCCCCATCATTCTTCTAAAACGTCTTACTGCACCGCTACCCGCAGTGGATGCTTATCGAGGCCCTTCACCACAAAGCCCCGCATCCCTGCCGGCATCGACGCGATTACCGCGCGCGCCTGCGCTTCGGTAACAAATTCTGCAAACACGCAGGAACCAGAGCCGGTCATTCTAGCGGCCTTGTTGAAGGCTTTGAGCCATTCCACATGCGCCTGAATCGCCGGATGCAACCTGCAAGCCACCGACTCCAGATCATTGCGCCCAAAGTCAGCGGGCGAATCATAGCCAGAAGCGGCAGAAAAGCTCTCTATTGTGACGCTTTTGCTGTCGCGCGTCAAATCCGGGGCGGTAAAAATACTCGCCGTCGGCACCGCAACTGGCGGCACCAGCACCGCATACCAGGCCGCCGGCAGGTCAAGCCCGGTCAACTGCTCGCCAACACCGCGGGCGAAAGCATTGCAGCGATATAGAAAAAACGGCACATCCGCGCCCAATTCCAGACCCAAACCAGCCAACTCCTGCGCGGACAGCGACAAATTCCAGAGCGCATTCAACGCCATCAGGGTCGTCGCCGCGTCGGAACTGCCACCGCCAAGCCCACCGCCGACCGGAATGCGCTTGCACACGGCGATGTCCGCGCCAAGACTGCAACCGGTGTGCCGCTGCAGCAGCCTCGCAGCACGCACACACAGATCTGCATCGTCGGGCCAGCTTTGTTGCAGCGGCGCAGCATCCTCACCCGCCGGCGTCATGCCTTCGATCGGCGCAAACCGTGTCGATAGACGCAACTCGCCATCCGGGCGCACATCGAAACGCAATTCATCACAAACGTCGATGAGGCGAAACACCGACTCCAGCAAGTGATAGCCATCAGCGCGACGTCCGGTGACATGCAAAAACAAATTGAGCTTGGCCGGCGCCAGCCAGCAGACCGTTGTCTTGGTTTCGCTGGGTAGCCTCACGGTGCAGACCCTGTGGCGCCGGGCGGCGTATCCCGCACCGACCACTGCTCGATAAGCAAGCGGATTTGCAGATCACCGCGCTGCAGTTGTAGACGGAGTGGCAATGCAGCGGCGGGCGCGACTGACGAGCCCTGCACCGTGTCGGCCATTGCGTCCCGGTACTGCTGGTAATCGATGCGCCAGCCCTGTTGCTCAATCCAGGCCAAGCGCCCCTGGGCGTCGCGCTCAACCCGTGCCGGCAGATAGGGGGCAGGCCGCCCGCGCACCCAGTCGGGCAGACCTTCCAGCGGTAAACGCCAACCCAGCATTTTTTCAGTCAAGGCCTGCGGATCAACGGCGCGCTGGGCTTGCTGTTCACGCGTGGTGATTTCATACACGCCATCACGCCGCGTTACCCGCGCCAGCCCCTGACCAATCGGTGTGCTCACCAACAAGTCGTCGGTGCTTGCGGTATGCCGCCATTCGATACGGCCCGAACCACCCTCTTGCGCATGTCGGATGGCAAAACGTCCGGTCAGCGCAAAGCCTTCATCCACAACTGTCAGATCGATCCCAGGCATGCTGCTGCAGCCGGCACACAGCAGTAACAGGCTTTGCCCGAATAACCGTAATCGGGTGTCGAGCCTCCACCATGACCAAGGACTCACGACGCGCCGCCGTATCCGCTCAGGGCTTGAGCCGCTTGATGGTGGCGTTGAGCACCTCATGCGTCGGCGATTTCTTGAGCGCTTCATCCCAGATGCGTACCGCCAGCTCGCGTTGGCCTGACACCCATAGCACTTCACCGTAATGGGCAGCAATTTCCGCGTCTGGACGCCCAGCGTAGGCCTGACGCAGCAACTGCAGCGCTGTCGCCAGATTACCCAACCGATATTCGATCCAGGCCTTGCTATCGATGATGAACAAATCACTCGGTGACAAAGCCAGTGCACGGTCAATCAACTGTCTGGCTTCTTCCAGTCGCACATTGCGATCAGCAAATGAATAGCCCAGGGCGTTGTAGGCATGCGCGTTATCCGGACGCAAGGCAATCACTTTGCGCAGGCTGCTCT
>CAIPUP010000182.1 GCA_903868285.1 uncultured beta proteobacterium | reverse complement strand
GCGGTGTCATCGGCCTTGCAAAAGGGACATTTCATCGCCGGTCCTCAGTCAATGACTCGCTGACTCGCGCTCAGGCACGCGCGCCATACACCGGCAGTCGACGGCACAGCGCGGTGACCTTCTCGCGCACCCGCGCCAGATTGGCGGCGTCGGCTGGGGCATCCAGCACATCAGCGATGAGATCGGCCACTTGCACCGCTTCGGCCTTGCCAAAGCCGCGTGTGGTCATGGCCGGCGAACCGATACGGATGCCGCTGGTAACGAACGGCTTTTCCGGATCATTCGGAATGGCGTTCTTGTTGACGGTGATATGCGCCTCGCCCAGTGCCGCCTCGGCCGCCTTGCCGGTGATGTGCTTGGCACGCAGGTCCAGCAAAAACATGTGGCTCTGGGTGTGACCGGAAACAATGCGCAGACCGCGCTGCGTGAGCTGCCCGGCCATGGCCTGGGCGTTCACCAGCACCTGCTGCTGATAATCCTTGAAGGACGGTTGCAGCGCTTCCTGGAACGCCGCCGCCTTGGCCGCGATCACATGCATCAGCGGACCGCCCTGGATGCCTGGGAAGATGGCCGAGTTGACGGCCTTCTCGTATTCGTTGCGCATCAGGATGATGCCGCCACGCGGACCGCGCAGAGTCTTGTGGGTGGTGCTGGTGACAAAGTCGGCCAGACCGACCGGGCTGGGATAGACGCCCGCCGCAACCAGTCCGGCGTAATGCGCCATGTCGACCAGAAAGTAGGCGCCGATGGACTTGGCGATAGCGGCAAAGCGCGCAAAGTCGATATGCAGCGCATAGGCCGAGGCACCGGCCAGGATGAGGCGCGGCATGTGCTCACGCGCCAGGCGCTCGACCTGGTCGTAATCGATTTCCTCGCGCTCGTTCAGTCCGTAGCTGACCACGTTGAACCACTTGCCGCTGAGATTGACCGGTGAGCCATGGGTGAGGTGCCCGCCGTGCGCCAGCGACATGCCGAGGATGGTGTCACCCGGTTTGAGCATGGCGAAGAACACCGCCTGATTGGCCTGTGAGCCCGAGTTGGGCTGCACGTTGGCGGCATAGCCATGACGCTCGCAATCGAACAGCTGGCGCGCGCGGGCAATGGCCAGGGTCTCGGCCATATCGACATATTCACAGCCACCGTAATACCGCTTGCCGGGATAGCCCTCGGCATATTTGTTGGTTAGCTGCGAGCCCTGCACCACCATCACTGCCGGGCTGACATAGTTCTCCGAGGCGATCAGCTCGATGTGATCTTCCTGACGCTGGTTTTCCAGATCGATGGCGCGGGCCAGTTCAGGATCGCTGGCAGACAGGGGCGTGCTGGCAAACATGGGCGGTCTCGCTGAGATGAAAACAGGCCGCATTCTAGCATGCGGCCCACCCCGGCGATATGCCAAAAAATACTTTTAAATCATAAGCTTATAACGCTTTTCCGGGAGCGCTTACTGCGGCTTGATACCCGCCGCCTTGATGATCTTCGCGGCGTCCTCGATCTCGCGTCGGACAAAGGCGGCGAACTGCGGTGGCGGCATGATCAATGGCTCGTTACCGAGCTTGGCCAGGGTCTCTTTCATCTCGCTGTTGCCCAGCACCTTGGCCATGTCGCCCGAGATGCGGTTCACCAGTTCCATCGGCGTGCCGGCTGGCGCCCAGATACCGAACCACAGCAGGAACTCGAAGCCCGGCACGGTCTCGGCCACCGCCGGCACCTCCGGCAGCAGACCACTGCGACGCTGGCTGCTGACACCGACCGCAATCACCTTGTTGTCGCGTATCAATGGCAAGGCCGGCGCAATCGGCGAGAAGTAGCTGGTGACGCGGCCACTGATGAGATCCGACATCACTTCCGGCGAACCCTTGTAAGGCACGTTGGTGAAATCAATACTGGTCGCAAGGCGAAACTTCTCGCTGTTGAAATGCGTGCCGCTGCCAACCCCGGCATGCGCGAAGTTCAGTCCGCCGGCACTGGCCTTGGCCTTGGCGATGAAATCCGCCACCGACTTGATGCCGGCGTTGCTGGCAACGATCAGCACATTGGGCGCGGCCGAAACCGAACCGACGTCGATGAAATCCTTCAGCGTGTCATAGGGCAGCTTGGCGTACATCGACGGGTTATTGGCATGCGCCGAGGAGTTGATCAGCAGGGTGTAGCCATCCGGCGCCGACTTCGCCACCAGGGCCGAGCCGATGGTGCCGCCGGCACCAGGCCGGTTCTCGGCCAGCACCTGCTGCCCCCAGGCATCCGACAGCTTGGCCGCCAGCGCACGCCCGACGATGTCGGTGGCGCTGCCAGCGGTGAACGCAATGATCAGGCGTACCGGCTTGTTGGGAAATCCGGCCGCGGCGGATTGCGCCATGGCCGTGGCGCTGCCCAGTGCCAGAACTAGTCCTACAAGCCCGCCGAAACGCGCACCGAACATTGCGCTGGTGACCGACCTCAATCCGCACTGCACCTTCACTCTTTGGACGTTCATCGACACTCTCCTCCTTGAATTAATAGGGTGACTTTACGAAATCAATCTGCCAAATCAATCAATCTTTGCCCCGCTGCGCTTGACCACCTCGGCCCACTTGGCCAGTTCGCTCTTGATCAGGGCGCCAAACTCCTCGGGCGTGCCACCGCCCGGATCATCACCGATGCTCTTGAAGCGCTCCAGAAACGACGGGCTGCTGATGGCGCGATTGATGGCCTGGTTCAGTCGCTCGACGATCGGGCGTGGCATGCCGGCCGGGCCGACCACGCCGCTCCAGGTGCTGGCCTCATAGCCGGGCACCCCCGCCTCGACCATGGTCGGAATCTCGGGGAAACCCACCGAGCGCCTGGCACTGCCGACCGCCAGCGGCCGCACCTTGCCCGAGCGCGCATGCGGCGCAATGGAGTTCAGGCTCTCGAACATGATGTGCACATGCCCGGCCACCAGATCGGCGATGGCCTGCGCGCCACCCTTGTAGGGCACATGCACGATATCGGTCCCGGTCATCATCTTGAACAGTTCGCCACTGACCTGACCCGGCGTGCCATTGCCCGAGGAGGCGTTCATCAGCTTGCCGGGATTTTTCTTGGCGTAGTCAATCAGCTCCAGCACATTGCGCACCGGCAATGAGGGCGAGGCCGCCAGCAGCATATGTCCACGTGCCACCAGCCCCAGTGGCTGAAAATCGCGCAACACGTCATAGGGCAGCTTGGCCACCATATTCGGGCTGATGGCCAGTCCACCGACCGGCGCGAAAGCAATCGAATAGCCATCGGCGGGTGAGCGCGCCACGTTCTCCAGGCCGATCACCAGCGCACCGCCAGGACGGTTGTCGATCACCACCGGCTGTCCCAGCTGCCTGGCCAGATCGGGTTGCAGAAAACGCGCCAGTGTGTCGGTGGCGCTGCCCGGGGCCTGCGGCACCACCATGCGCACCGGTTTGTCGGGGTAGCTGCCGGCTGGGCTGGCGGATGGGCTGGACTGCGCCTGAGCCAATGCCGGTGCTGCGTATCCCTGCAACGTCAGTGCGCCCACCACCATGCACAACACCATTGCCGTCCTGCTGCTTTTCGCTTGCATGCGCTGTCCTCCTCGTTATCCATCCCCGGCGCATTCTAGCCTCGCGGGCTGGCTCCGAAAGCCACCATCAGGCATGCAGGCGGCTAGCCCCTGACTTGCGCCAGATCAAACCGGCCGCGATGCAAGAGCGCAGACTGGTCTGGCTTCAATCGCATGCAGCACTCTCACAGCGACCCTCGCACAACCAAGAAGGAGCAGCACATGAAACCCAATGTAGGCGGCATCGACAAGTGGCTACGCATTGCAGCCGGACTGGTACTGCTGTCCCTGCTGTGGCTGATGGAAGGCCAGGCACGCTGGTGGGGGCTGATCGGATTGATACCGATCGTGACCGCGATGCTGAACTTCTGTCCGGCCTACACGCTGTTGGGCATGAACACCTGCCCAATGCGCGAAGCGCCCGAGGAACAGGCCTGAAACAGGTCTACGCCTAACCCCGGCCGAACCAGCCGGCCATCTGATCCAGGTCGACATTGCCGCCGGAGAGCAGCACGCCGACCCGCACCGGGCGGCTTGGCTGCGTCCGCCGGGAGGCACCCGCCAGTTGCGATGCGCGCGCAAACGCTGCCGCAGCACCCAGCGCACCGGTTGGCTCGACCACGGTTTTCAGGCGCTCCCACAGCGTGCGCATGGCCAGCAGCAAGTCGGCATCCTCGACTGTGGTCATGTCATGCACATGGCGCATCACCAGCGGGAAGGTCACCACGCCCATGGCGGCGGTGCGCGCGCCGTCAGCGATGGTGTCCGGGTTGTGGCAGCTGTGCAGCACACCGCTGCGAAACGAACGGGTGGCATCGTCGCCGGCCGCTGGCTCCACGCCCACCACCTTGCAGCCCGGCCAACGCAGACTGGCGGCGATAGCGCATCCGGCGGTCAGGCCGGCGCCGCCGCAAGGCACGAACAGCCAATCCAGTTCGCCTGCCTGCTCGAACAGCTCCAGCGCCGCCGTGCCCTGCCCGGCCACGATATGCGGATGATCAAACGGCGGCACGATGGCCAGACCGCGCGTCTTGGCGATGCCGGCTGACAGCGCTTCGCGTGACTGATGCTGGCGGTCATAGGTGATGACCTCGGCGCCGTACTCGCGTGTCGCGGCCAGCTTCACCGGTGGCGCATCCTCGGGCATGACGATCACCGTCGGGATGCCCAGCTCACGCCCGGCCAGCGCCACCGCCTGGGCATGATTGCCCGAGGAATAGGCCAGCACACCACGGCGCGCCGCCTCGGGCGACAGTTGCAGCAGGGCATTGATCGCGCCACGGAACTTGAACGCCCCCATGCGCTGCAGGTTCTCGGCCTTGAAGAACAGTTCGATGCCATGGCGTGCATCGAGGCTGCGCGAGCGCAACACCGGCGTGCGATGCACATACGGCGCGATGCGCTGCAAGGCGGCTTCGATATCGCCGCCATTCACCTGCAGCGGGCCATCGGCACGTGGGGTGTCGGCACGCGGGCCGTCGCCACTCATGCGCCCTGCCCCAGCCACCGCCGACGCAATGAAATTGCATCGTAAGTTATTGATTTAATTGATTTTTTTGACGATGTCTTGAGGTCATCCCAATGCAGCTCGGCGGTATCGGCCGGTGCCGCAGCCAGGCGTACCTCGAACTGGCGCAGCTCATCGCGGCGAAACGCAT
>CAIPUP010000181.1 GCA_903868285.1 uncultured beta proteobacterium | reverse complement strand
TCATGCACCTGCAAACTCGCCAGGGTCGCGGCGTCGTCGGGCAGGCCCCAGCGTCTGGCGGCTGCGGCCAGATACAGCGCGCGCACTTCGGCGCAGGCCCAGCGCAAGGCAGTGCCGGATTCCTGAATGGACAGCGATCCCGAGGTCACTGCCTCATCCGGGCTAACGCCGGTGCGTGCCGGCTGCATCTGCACCTGCCATAGCGCCAGCTGCAATTCCTCGGCCACGATCTGCGCCAGCGCTGTGCTCAGCCCCTGGCCGATGTCCACCTTGCCGCTGAACACCAGCAGCCGGCCATCCTCGGCGCTCCGGCCCTGCCAGCGCAACCATTGATCGAGCTGGCGATTGACATGCAGGCTGCCGGGCAGGCGTTTCAGTCCGGCAGCATCGGCCTGGGCCAGTTTGAAGGCGAGATTCATGCTGCACCACCTTGCGGCGCAACTTGCTGCCCGGCTTCGCGCATCCGTTGTGCCGCCAGACGCACCGCCCGCAGCATGCGGTTATGTGCGCCGCAGCGGCACAGGTTGCCTTGTAGTGCAGCGCGGATCTGCGCCTCGTCTGGATCTGGATTGACTTCCAATAAAGCGGCGGCACTGATCAGGATGCCCGACAGGCAGTAGCCGCACTGTCCGGCCTGCTCCTCGAGAAAAGCCTGCTGCAATGGATGTGGCTGCCCGGCGCTGCCCAGGCCTTCGATGGTGACGATCGACTTGCCTGCCACTGCCCACAGCGGCGTATCGCAGGAAGCCACCGCCTTGCCATCGAGCAGCACATGACAGGCGCCACACTGATTGGCGCCGCAGCCATAGTGTGTGCCGGTGAGGGACAGCTCATCGCGCAGTGCATACAACAGCGCGCTGTCTCGCGGCGAGCGCAGCACCACCGACTGGCCGTTGATACGCAGGGCGACGGGGGTTGAATCTGGGGGCGTTTGATCTGCGGGCATGGGCTCTGCAAGCATGGTTTGGCGCAAAACAGCGAGTCTAAGCCAAGCCGCCAGCGTGAGAGATAGTCCGGTCTTAGTTCGCGCTTGGAGGCGTGGTTCAGCCAGGGCGGCCAAGATCAAGGCCGGTTGACGTTCGTCTGATCAGCTGGTGAGCAAACGCGCCAGCTGATAAAAAACAAAGCTCGCCAGCCAGGCCAGCAGCAGCGGCCACAGCACAGCCATGACGGTGAAGCGCAGGCTCTTGGATTCGGCCTGCAGCGTGGCCACCGTCGACAGGCAGGGGGTGTAGATCAGGGTGAACAGCATGAAGCTGTAGGCCTGGATGGCATCGATCTGTTGTGCAATGGTGGCGCTGAGCGCGCTGCCTTCCTGGTTGTAGATCACCGCCAGTGAGCCGATGACGATTTCCTTGGCAATGAAGCCGAACATCAGCGCGATGGTGAGCATCGGGTCGATGCCCAGCGGCCGCATCAGCGGGTCGAGCAGGCTGCCGAGTTGTCCGGCCCAGGTGTCCAGGCTGCCGGGTGCGGCATCGGCGGGAAAGTGCGTCAGCAGCCACACCGCAGTCACGCCGGCAATGATGAAACGGGTGGCACGCTTCAGGAAATGTCCGACTTCACTCCAGCCGCGCAAAAGCATCTGGCGCAGGGTCGGGAAGCGATAGGGTGGCATCTCCAGCACAAAGGCTTCGTTGTTGACCAGCTGGCGTTTGAACAGCAGCGAGGTCAGTACCGCACTCAGGATGCCAAACAGGTAAAGCGAGAACAGCACCAGCGGGCCGCTCGATGGACTGAACAGTATCGCGATGAAAAACACGAACACCTGCATGCGGGCCGAGCACAGCGAGAATGGAATCACCAGCATGGTCAGCAGGCGCAAGCCACGCGAGCGGATCACGCGCGTACCCATCAGCGCCGGCACATTGCAGCCAAAGCCCATCAGCAGCATCACGAAGCTGCGACCATCCAGGCCAAAGCGCGCCATCAGGCCATCCATCAGGAAGGCGGCACGCGACAGGTAACCGGCATCCTCGACCATGCCCATGAACAGGAAGAACAGCACGATCAGGGGCACAAAGCTCGCTACGGTGCTAAGGCCGTTGTAGAGGCCATCGAGCAGAAAGCCTTGCAGCAGGCTGCTTTGCAGTGCCGCTGGTAACGTCGATAGCAGCGTTGACAGCAGCGGTTCCAGCGCAGCGCTGCGCAATTCGCCAAAACCCCAGGCCAGCGCATCCTGCAGCGGTTTGCCCAGGGTAAACACCAGCTGGAACAGACCGAACATCACGCCAAAAAAAATCGGTAGTCCGAACAGCGGATGCAGCAGCACACGATCCAGCCGCTCGGTGAGCTGGTGCGAAGCCAGCGCGGGAACATCGATGCTGGATTGCATGATGCGTTCGAAACGGGCCGTATCGAAGCCGGCCGGGTCTGACGGTGTTAGGTTTTGCGCCCCCGTTTGCAGTGCAGCGCGCAGCGCCGGCAGCAGACGCTCGGTGCCCTGGCCGTATTTCGCTGACAGCAGGCAGGTTGGCAGCCCCAGACCGGCGGCGATGGCCTCGCTGTCGATGCGTATGCCCAGGGCGCTGGCCTCATCCAGCATGTTGAAGGCCAGTACCACCGGCAGCCCCAGCGTGTCGGCACGTTGCAGCAGTTGCGCCAGCAGCTGTTGTTGCCGCAGGGTCTGTGAGGCATTCATGACAAACAGCAGCGCATCCAGCTTGACTTCATCCAGAAAGCGCGTGACCACACGTTCGTCGTCCGAATAGCCATCCAGGTCGTAGATGCCTGGCAGGTCGACCAGCTGCACCAGCTGATCGCCGATCGGCAAGCGTGCACTTAGCAGCTCCACCGTCAGTCCCGGCCAGTTGCCAACCTTGGCATGCGAGCCGGTGAGGCGGTTGAACAGGGTCGACTTGCCGGTGTTCGGCATGCCTATCATGGCGATGCGCTTCATGCGCCAGTGCCTCGGATGGGGTTGGGGCGTCTGTTCGGGCGTATGTCGATGTGCTGCGCTTCCTGTCGTCGCAGCATCAGTTCGGTGGTGCCAACCCGTATGTGCAACGGACCATTCATCAGCCCCCGACGCAGCAGGCAAATCGCCTGGCCCGGGCGCAGGCCAAGCGCCAACAGGCGGCGCTCCAGCGCGGCCTCGGCATGCAGCGCCAGGATGGTGGCGTGCTCGCCGCTGGGCAGCTGGGCCAGTTTGGCCACGATATCGGCGCCTACGGTGTCGTTACCGGTGTCGTTACCGGTGCCGTTACTACTGGCGGATACGCTCATCGGGGCTCCGGGGACACGGGTGTTCCGGGTTTGGTCATGTCTTGGCTGCGGCGCACCACCTGCGTGCCGCTGTGTGGGTGAGTAGTGGATTCGATGATACAGAGAATAATTCCCATTCTCGTATTTTACAGGCACTGATTTCGGGTCTTGTGTCGGCCGCTGTCCTTTGTCTTTCCCAGCAGCGTCTTGAGGTAGCGCCCGGTATGGCTGTCGGGGTTGTCGGCCACCTGCTCCGGTGTGCCCTCGGCCACGATACGACCGCCGCCGCCACCGCCTTCCGGACCCATGTCCACCACCCAGTCTGCGGTCTTGATCACGTCCAGGTTGTGCTCGATCACCAGTACCGTGTTGCCCGCGTCACGCAGCGCATGCAGCACGCCCAGCAGCAGTTCGATGTCGCGAAAATGCAGGCCGGTGGTGGGCTCATCCAGAATGTAGAGCGTGCGACCGGTGTCGCGTTTGGACAGCTCCAGCGACAGCTTGACACGCTGCGCCTCGCCACCGGATAGCGTGGTGGCCGACTGCCCCAGCCGGATATAGCTCAGGCCCACTTCCATCAGCGTGTGCAGCTTGCGCTCGACCACCGGCACATTGCGAAAGAACTCATGCGCTTGCTCGACCGTCATCTCCAGCACGTCATGGATGTTGCGGTCCTTGAAGCGGATGTCCAGCGTTTCGCGGTTGTAGCGCTTGCCATGGCAGACATCGCACGGCACATAGACGTCGGGCAGGAAATGCATCTCGACCTTGATCACACCATCGCCCTGACAGGCCTCGCAACGACCACCCTTGACGTTGAAGGAAAAACGCCCAGGCCCATAGCCACGTTCACGCGCCTGCGGCACACCGGCGAACAGTTCGCGGATCGGTGTGAACAGTCCGGCATAGGTGGCCGGGTTGGAGCGGGGCGTACGACCGATGGGACTCTGGTCGACACTGATCACCTTATCGAGATGCTGCAGGCCTTCAATGCTGTCATGTGCCGCCGGCTCGGCACTGCTGCCATACAGATGGCGCGCCACGGCGTGATGCAGGGTGTCGTTGACCAGGGTCGATTTGCCCGAGCCGGACAAACCCGCCACGCAGACAAACAAGCCCAGCGGCACTTGCAATGTGACCTGCTTGAGGTTGTTGCCGCTGGCGCCTATCACCCGCAACATGCGATCGGTATCGGCTTTGCGCCGCTGTGCCGGCACCGCGATGCTGCGATGTCCCGACAGATACTGTCCGGTGAGTGAATCGGCATTGGCCACGATTTCATCCGGTGTGCCCTCGGCCACGACCTGACCACCCGATTCGCCGGCACCCGGGCCCATATCCACCACATAGTCGGCAGCGCGGATGGCTTCTTCGTCATGCTCGACCACGATGACGGTGTTGCCGATATCGCGCAGGTGCTTGAGCGTATCGAGCAGGCGGTCGTTGTCGCGCTGATGCAGGCCGATCGAGGGCTCATCCAGCACATACATCACGCCGGTGAGGCCGGAGCCGATCTGAGAGGCCAGCCGGATGCGCTGCGACTCCCCGCCCGAGAGGGTATCGGCGGAACGGTCCAGCGACAGATAGTCCAGTCCGACATTGACCAGAAACTGCAGGCGTGAGGCGATCTCGTTGATGATGCGTGCCGCGATGGCCTGACGCGCGCCATCGAGTTTCATCTGCTGGAAAAACTGCAGCCCGTCTTTCAGCGGCAAACCGCTGACCTCGAAGATCGGCCGTTCATCGCCAGCGCTGCCAACGCGTACATGCCGTGCCTCGCTGCGCAGACGCGTGCCTTTGCAGTCGGGACAGACCTGGGTGTTGAGGTACTTGCCCAGTTCCTCGCGTACCGCCACCGAATCGGTTTCACGATGGCGGCGTTCGAGGTTGGGGATGATACCCTCGAAGTCATGCTCCTTGAACACCGTACGGCCGCGCTCATTGAGGTAGGAGAAGCGCACTTTCTCCTTGGTGCCGAACAGCACGATCTGTTGCACCGTGTCGCTCAGGCGCTGAAACGGCTTGTCCACTTCAAACTTGAAGTGTGCCGCCAGGCTGGTGAGCATCTGGAAGTAGAACTGGTTGCGGCGATCCCAGCCGCGGATCGCGCCCGAAGCCAGGGAGAGCTCGGGAAATGCCACCACCCGTTTCGGATCGAAAAATTCCATCTGCCCCAGGCCGTCGCACTTGGGGCAGGCGCCCATGGGGTTGTTGAAGGAGAACAGGCGCGGTTCGAGTTCGGCAATCGAATGACTGCATAGCGGACAGGCGAACTTGGCCGAGAACAGATGTTCCTGCAGGCTGGCGCCGGATTCGTCCAGTTCCACCGCGATGGCGCGGCCCTCGGCATGGCGCAGCGCGGTTTCAAACGATTCGGCCAGGCGCTGCTTGGCATCGGGGCGCACTTTCAGTCGGTCCACCACCACCTGCACGGAATGGCGTTCATTGCGCGCCAGCTTGGGCAGGGCATCCAGCTCATGCACCATGCCATCGATACGCACCCGTACAAAGCCCTGGGCATGCAGGGCATCGAACAGATTGACCTGCTCGCCCTTGCGCTCGGCCACCACCGGCGCCAGGATCATCAGGCGCGTGTCCTCGGGCAGTGCCAGCACATGGTCAACCATCTGCGACACCGATTGCGCCTGCAGCGGCAGATCATGCTCGGGGCAATACGGCACCCCCACGCGTGCATACAGCAGACGCAGGTAGTCGTGGATTTCGGTCACCGTGCCGACAGTGGAGCGCGGATTGTGGCTGGCGGCCTTTTGCTCGATGGCGATGGCCGGGGACAGGCCCTCGATCAGATCGACATCGGGTTTTTCCATCAGCTGCAGAAACTGCCGCGCATAGGCCGACAGCGACTCGACATAGCGGCGCTGGCCCTCGGCATACAGCGTGTCAAAGGCGAGCGAGCTCTTGCCCGATCCGGACAGGCCGGTGATGACCACCAGCTTGTCGCGCGGCAGATCGAGGTTGATGTTCTTCAGGTTGTGGGTGCGAGCACCGCGGATGCGGATCTGATCCATGTCACTCTGGCGGTTGATCCGGGGCCGGCATGGCGAATTGCAAGGCGAATTGCATGACTATGTGATGCAGCAAACAGCAAAGACGCAAGGCGGCCCGGGCAAACTTGCTAATATACGGGCTTCCGCTACCGTTCCCTGGCTTTTCTGCATGTCACTGTGACATCGGTGCGGCTCTTCCTGGATGTCGCCGTGCCCCGGTTTTCCTGTTTCCCCTCCTCCAGTCCCGTCCGACATGGCTGAACCTGCGGCTTCCCTGCCAAGTCCGGTAGTTGCGCCAGACGAGCGCATGACGGCGCTGGAGTGGCGCGCCACGTTCTCGCTGGCCTCGCTGTTCGCGCTGCGCATGCTGGGCCTGTTCCTGATCCTGCCGGTGTTCGCGGTGCATGCCGCCGGCCTGCCAGGTGGCGACGATCGCACCCTGATCGGTCTGGCGCTGGGTATCTATGGCCTGACCCAGGGCTTGCTGCAAGTGCCTTTCGGCATGGCCTCGGACCGCTTTGGCCGCAAGCGCGTCATCATCATTGGTCTGTTGCTGTTTGTGCTGGGCAGCGTCATGGCGGCGCTGGCGACCGATATCTGGTTCACCATTCTCGGCCGGGCGGTGCAGGGTGCTGGTGCCATTTCGGCGGCGGTGGTGGCCTTTGCCGCCGACCTGACGCGCGATGAACATCGCACCAAGAGCATGGCCATCATCGGTTCCTCCATCGGCCTGGTGTTTGCCTTTTCACTGGTGGCGGCCCCGGCGCTGTACCGGGTGGTGGGCATGGAAGGTATTTTCTGGTTGACCGCAGCACTGGCCTTGGGTGGGATTGCCGTGACGCTGTGGCTGGTGCCAGCCGAACCGGCACAGCATGACCAGAGTCGCAAGGTGGATGCCGCCGCACTTGGCGCGGTGCTGCGCAATCGCGAGTTGCTGCGCCTGAACCTGGGCATTTTCGTGCTGCATATGGCGCAGATGGCGATGTTCGTGGTGATCCCGGTGGCGCTGGTGCGCGATGCCGCGATGCCGCTCGACAGCCATTGGCAGGTGTACTTGCCGGTGGTGCTGCTGTCGTTTGTGCTGATGGTGCCGCCGATCATTCTGGCCGAGCGCCATGGCCGCATACGCCTGGTGTTTTTGCTGGCGATTGCGCTGCAGTTGCTGGTGCAGGCCGGCCTGGGCATCACCGGCGGGCAGTTCTGGCCGATGCTGCTGTGGCTGACCGTGTTTTTTACCGCCTTCAATGTGCTGGAAGCCACCCTGCCTTCGCTCGTAACCAGGGTGGCCTCGGCGGCGTCGCGCGGCACCGCGCTGGGGGTGTTCAATACCACCCAGGCGCTGGGCCTGTTTGCCGGTGGCGCGATCGGCGGCTGGCTGGCCAAGACCCAGGGTGAGGGCGCGGTGTTTGTCTTCGGCTTGGTCCTGTTCGCGTTATGGCTGCTGGCGGCCTGGGGCATGAACCCGCCGCCCAGTCTGATGCGGCGCAGTTATGTCATGGGCGAGCGCGGCCGCAGCGCCGATCCGCAGCAGTTGCAGCACAGCCTGGCCGCGTTGGCAGGCGTGGTCGAAGTGGAAATTCAACAGGCAGAGGGCGTCGTGCGTCTGGCGTTGCGCCGCGACAGTCGCGGTATGCTGGACGAGTCGGCACTATTCAATCTCATCGGGAAAGAGGCTTAGCACATGGCATCGGTCAATAAAGTGATCATCGTAGGTAATCTCGGACGCGATCCGGAGACGCGCTACAACACCGAGGGCGGGGCGATCACCAATGTCTCTATCGCCACCACCGACAACTGGAAGGACAAGGCCACCGGCGAGAAGCAGGAACGCACCGAATGGCATCGGGTGGTGTTTTTCAGCCGCCTGGCGGAGATCGCTGGCGAGTATCTGAAAAAGGGCTCGCAGGTCTATATCGAGGGCGCGCTGCGCACCCGCAAGTGGACCGACAAGGAAGGCCAGGAGCGCTTCACCACCGAAATCGTCGCCGACAAGATGCAGATGCTGGGCGGTCGTTCCGGCATGGGCGATGGCGGCGGGCGCGATATGTCCTCGGCGCCGCCGGCCAGCGAAGGTCGCAGCGAAGGCCGCAGTGAAGGCCGTAGCGCCGCCAAGAAGCCGGCCGGCAAGTTCGAGGACATGGATGACGACATTCCATTTTAATGTTTTAAATCAATAAGTTAGCGAAATTCAGCTAGGCTGTTTCTGGTTGGCGGGCGCTAACTTCAAGGCGGTAAAAACCAGGCGGGTCGATGACCTGCCTTTTTTTGGTCCATGTACATTACTATTTGCTAATATTCTTCTGCTTGTCCGTCCCCGTTCTCCCGACTTCGCCATGAGATTGCGCATGCCTGACTCCCTGACCGCCAACCCGCCCGCCGGCCCGCAGGCTGTGCCGACCCCTGCCGGCACGCCGCCCGGTCGCTTGCGCCGCGCGCCCGAGCATTTCCTGTCGCCGGCGCAGATCGCACAGGTGCAGGCCGGCCGGCGTGATTTTCTTGCCGCGAGTTTTGCCTCGGCCGTATCGGTGCCGGCATTGCTGGCTGCGGCTTCGGCCCACGCCGCCGCGCCCGCCGCTGCTCCCACCGCCGCGCCCGCCGCCGCGCCCGCTATGCCAGCCGGCGGTGGCGATCCGGCCATTCTCGACAAGCAGCCGCATGCCACCGGCCTGGGTCAGCCAGTGGCGGCCACCGGCTATGGCCAGCCCTCCAAGTGGGAGGCCAATCTGCAGCGGCGCGAGAGCCCGGGCCTGACCCGCGTGCCGCAGGCCTCGGTCAGCTTTGCCCCGCTGCAGGGGCTGTTCGGCATCATCACGCCCAATGGCCTGCACTTCGAACGCCATCATCAGGGCTGGTGGGATATCGATCCGTCGCAGCATCGACTGATGGTGATGGGCCTGGTGCGCCAGCCCAAGGTGTTCACGATGGACGATCTGATGCGACTGCCCTCGGTGTCACGCATGCATTTCATCGAGTGTGGTGCCAACACCGGCATGGAGTGGGGCAATGTGGCGGTGCCGACGGTGCAATACACCCACGGCATGCTGTCGTGCTGTGAATACACCGGCGTGCCGCTGTCTGTGCTGCTGGATCTGTGCGGCATCGACCGCAAGCGTGCGCGCTTCGTGCTGGCCGAGGGCGCCGATGGCTCGGGCATGACCCGCACCATCGCGCTGGAGCGGGCCCTGGACGATGTCATCGTGGCCTGGGGCATGAATGGCGAAATGCTGCGTCCGGAAAACGGCTATCCGCTGCGACTGGTGGTACCGGGCGTGCAGGGTGTGTCCTGGGTGAAGTACCTGCGTCGCATCGAGGTCGGCGATCAGCCCTTCGATACCAAGGACGAGGTGCTGCACTATGTCGATCTGATGCCCGATGGCATGCAGCGTCAGTACAGTTCGATCCAGGAATGCAAGTCGGTCATCACCACTCCCTCGGGTGGCCAGCAGTTGCTGGGCCAGGGCTTTTACAACGTCTCCGGTCTGGCCTGGTCGGGGCGCGGGCGTATCCGGCGGGTGGATGTCTCGTTCGATGGCGGACGCAACTGGCAGACCGCGAGGCTGGAAGGGCGGCCAATGACCAAGTGCCTGACGCGCTTCAATATCGACTGGGTCTGGAAGGGCGGGCCGGCGATCCTGCAAAGCCGCGCCATCGACGACACCGGCTATGTGCAGCCGAAAATCAACCAGCTGCGGGCAGTGCGCGGCACGCGTTCGATCTATCACAACAACGCCATCCAGTCGTGGAAAGTGGCCGAGAGCGGCGAGGTGAGCAATGTCCAGGTTTACTGAGTGCATGGCGGTGTTGCGCATGCGGGGTTGGCCCATGACCGCGCCCATGACCGCGCCCATGACCGCGCCAATGACCGCGCCATGGATCGCGCTGAGGACCGCGCTATCGACTGCGCTGAGGGCCGCGCTATTGGCCTCGCTCGGCAGTGGCGTGGTGCTGGCGGCACAACCCGCCGTACCTGTGGCGCAGACCCAGACGCAAGGCCAGGGCATGCAGGCCATCGGTCGCGCTGCCACGCCGGCCGAGATCGCCGCCTGGGACATCGACGTGCGTGGCGACTTCAAGGGCCTGCCGCGCGGGCGTGGCAGCGTCAGCCAGGGCGAAACCATCTGGGAGGGCAAGTGCGCCAGCTGCCATGGCAGCTTTGGTGAGGCCAACCATGTCTTTCCACCGATCGCCGGGGGCACTACCGCCAAGGACATTGCCAGTGGCCGGGCTGCGGCACTCACCCGGCCGGAAGCGCGCACCACGCTGATGAAGCTGGCGCGCCTGTCAACGCTGTGGGACTACATCCATCGCGCCATGCCCTGGAATAACCCGCGCACGCTGAGCGCGGATGAGGTGTATGCCGTCACGGCCTACATCCTCAACCTGGGCGACATCGTGCCGGGCGACTTCGTGCTGTCGCAGGACAACATGGCGCAGGTGCAGCAGCGATTGCCCAATCGCAATGGCCTCACCACGGCGCATGGACTGTGGGAGGTGCGCGGCAAGCCGGATGTGCGCAATACCGCCTGCATGAAAGACTGCCCGGTGCAATTTACCGGCCTTGGTGGCACGGGCGGCACGGGTGGTACGGGTGGCACGGGTGGTACGGGTGGCACCCCGGCTGTCACCGCCGGCGTGGCCTCGGCCCTGCCCGAGTCGTATCGCGGCTCGCATGGCAACCTGGCAGAACAGAACCGCCTGATCGGACCGGTGCGCGGGTCGGTGCAGGGCGTGGGAGCGATGGCTGCAGTGACGAATGGCGCCGCCGCATCTGTAACCACGTCGGCAATCACATCGGCAACCACACCTGCAACCACGCCGGCCGCTGCACCTGCAAGCACACCGGCCGCCGCACAAACGCTGGCCACCCGTCATGCCTGTCTGTCCTGCCATGCGCCGCAGGGCAAACTGCTGGGTCCATCGATTCAGGATATCGCCGGCAAATATCGCGGCGAGGCTGGTGCGGAAGCCAAGCTGCTGGCCAAGCTCCAGGCTGGTGGTGCCGGGGTGTGGGGTGCTATTCCCAT